>DAOUQU010000418.1 GCA_030625445.1 Gammaproteobacteria bacterium | reverse complement strand
TTGATAAAATTTTTGGTTGATTTATAGCCTGCGTAGTCACCCGTCAGGCGGGAAGCATGATAATTGCCAACCGCCTTTGCGGAACTATATGTTCCCGGCAGCATGCTGCTCGCGCTGTCGTCACGCACTACTTTTGTCGTTGTCGATGAACAGGCGCCGAGTATCAAGGCGCTGGATAGTAGCAGTGCAATAAGCTTGTTATTCATTTATATCTCGAGGTAAGTTTTAGGGGGTGAGGTTTTAAGTTTTAAGTTTTAGGTTTTAAGTATTCGTTGTAGGGGGATAAGGCGTTTTATTTGCCGCATCCACCAATTATCAAAAATCTTTTTCAACCACGAAAGACACGAAAAACACGAAATTCTGAAAAAGTCTGTTTTGCTTTTTTCGTGCTTTTCGTGTCTTTCGTGGTTATTTTGTATTGTCGATAATTTTTGCATACATGCGACGGCGGCGTCTGCGCAGCATTTTTTCGATGGCGTAGAGTAACACGACACTGGCGATTGCGGCGGCATAGTTGAGGTACTCTCGCAGGCGTTGCTGTTCACGGCTCAGGGGCAGCAGTGTGCGTGCATAATCTCCTCTTCCACGCAGTTTCAGCAAACCGGGCTCTTCGAATGACCACTCCATGATATTTTCGATCAACTGCATGCTGTTGAGATAGCGGCTGCCTGTCACCCGGGTTGACAGCTCGATCACCGAATCCGCCAGAAAAATATCCGAGCCGATGAGTATAATCCTGCCATCTGCCGATGATCGCTCGATAACATCAACTGCAAACTGCTGCTCACCCGCTTGCGCTTCGAATAACGGCGACTTCTCTCCTTTAAAAAAAGAGTCAAACTTGCCCTGGATGATAGCCGCCAGCAGATACGCCTGCTTTTTCTGATCATCGCCACTGGAAAAACCGCTCTGTGGGAAGCGCTCAAAATCAGGCTGTATGCTCCCCTGCTCTTCCAGCCAGCTGTCTGCAGAACTCTGCAATAACGGGATGACATCATGATCCCTCGACTCGATGGTGATTGGCGCCACCCAGTTGAGTGTCATCTGATTCAGCGAGGCTGTAATTCCCGTCTCGTCCTCCATCCCCTCTTTGCGAATATCCGGGAAAAAGGGGTAGGCAAGGTTTTGCGTCTCATCGACAACACCATCACCACTCTTGCGCTGCACCGGTATCGGAAAGGGCGAGTTCTGCGCATCCATGACGATGGCATCGCGCAGCGTGATGCCATGATGCGCCAGCCACAACTCCAGGCCTGTTTGATGCTTTTCAGCGGCAATGGCGTCACTTCCAAGTTTGATCTTCCACGGAGCAGCGGCGATGATGACCGATCCCCCTTGCATCAAATACTGATCGATCGCAAACAGCTGCTTCTCATTCAATGATTCAGGAGCAATCAACAGCAGCAGGTCACTACCTGCGGGTACGCTGCCGCTGCTCAGATCATCTTTGCGGATGATGACGCTTTCGCGCAAGCGCTTTTCGATCTGAAAATAGCTCGCCTGCCCCTTGCGCTTGAAGCCGAAGATGGTATCCGGCACAGTCGGCATCGTCACTGTAATGGTTCGCAGCACACCGGGAGCAAAATGGCGCAATCCCG
>DAOUQU010000150.1 GCA_030625445.1 Gammaproteobacteria bacterium | reverse complement strand
CATCAACTCTTTTGACCAGTGGGGTGTCGAACTGGGCAAACAACTGGCGGGAGTCATCGAAAAGGAGTTGGAGTCTGACTCTCCTGTTGGAAAGCATGACAGCTCCACCACAGGATTAATCGACTATTGCCGTAAACATATCTCATAAAGATGATCCTGCGCAACACTATTGTCACATCAGCAGTGTATGCTGATCATCCTTGGGTGACCTACACCTTTCAAATGAAGCATATTTTAATCATGACTCTCGCAAAGCTTCCGCATCCCTGCTCACGCCCCTCACCTGCGTCCATGCAGGCGAAGGCGCAAAACTTCCGCGTCTGCCGTACACGGATGTACAAATGCCGTGAGCGCAGGATGCGCAGGAACGGCCTGCTCACGCCCCTCACCTACGTCCATGTAGGCGAAGCGACTTGATCAGAGATTCTTAACTCTTCTTGCCTTTTCGCTGGCGGATCCATCCGCCTATTGCGCCCCCGACCCCGGTTGCGATCACTGTACTGATGTATGTTGCACCACCGTGATTGTAGCCGAGCATGTTTGCTACGAATACAGAGATGACTCCGCCGAAAGCACAGAGAATGGCGTATTTGAGCGGGAGTCCGTATTTGTTCAGTCCGTCTAGCATCTTTTGTTAGAGAATATAACGCGTCAGATCTTCATTGTCGGCGAGTTCGTTCAGATGCGCATCGACATACTCCGCGTCGATGGTGATGCTCTCTCCCTGCATCTCAGATGCTTCGTAGGAGATCTCTTCAAGCAGGCGTTCCAGCACCGTGTGCAGGCGCCGGGCGCCGATGTTCTCGGTGCGTTCATTGACCTGCCAGGCGATCTCCGCAATGCGCTTGATGCCATCCTCGTCAAAGTGCAATTCAAGTCCCTCTGTCTGCATCAGCGCCTGGTACTGCTCAGTCAGAGAAGCATCCGGTTCAGTCAGAATACGGATGAAATCTTCTGCTGTGAGGGCGCGCAACTCAACCCGAATCGGCAGTCGTCCCTGGAGTTCAGGAATGAGATCGGATGGTTTGCTGAGGTGGAATGCGCCTGAAGCAATAAACAGGATGTGGTCGGTTTTGACCATGCCGTGCCGGGTCGAAATGGTGCTTCCTTCGACAAGCGGCAGCAGGTCACGCTGCACACCTTCACGCGAGACGTCAGCGCCTCCCTGTCCGCCGCCGCTGCGGGCGCACACCTTGTCGATCTCATCAAGAAACACAATGCCATTTTGTTCGACATTGTCGATGGCGTTGAGCTTGAGCTCCTCTTCGTTGATACGTTTTGCAGCCTCTTCATCTTCGAGCAGTTTGAGCGCCTCCTTGACCGACAGCTTGCGCTTGCGGGTGCGTCCGCCTGCATTGCTCTTGAACAAATCTTGCAATTGGTTGGTCATCTCCTCCATGCCGGGAGGCGCCATGATCTCGACACCCACTTGAGGTGCACTGACCTCGATTTCGATCTCTCGGTCATCGAGTTCGCCGTTGCGCAGTTTTTCGCGGAATTTGGTGCGTGTTGATGACTCCTGCTGTTCCTGCGGTTCACCATCCTGCTCCCAGGTCGCGGCTGTCGGGCCCGGCAGAAGCACGTCCAGCACCCGCTCCTGCGCGGCCAGATGCGCCTGGCCACGCACATTTTCCATCTCGACGACGCGAGCCATTTTGACGGCGGAGTCGGCAAGATCGCGGATGATCGAGTCAACTTCGCGACCGACATAGCCAACTTCGGTGAATTTTGTCGCCTCTACCTTGATGAAAGGCGCATTCGCGAGGGTTGCAAGACGGCGTGCGATCTCGGTTTTTCCGACACCGGTGGGGCCGATCATGAGGATGTTCTTGGGGGTAATCTCATTGCGCAGGGTGTCGTCAACCTGCATACGCCGCCAGCGGTTGCGCAGCGCAATTGCGACCGCCCTTTTGGCATCCTGCTGCGCAATAATATGTTTGTCGAGCTCTTTGACGATCTCTTTGGGGGTGATTTCAGACATCAATCTTCCGTTTCAAGTTCTTCGATGACCAGATTGTGATTGGTATAAACACAAATGTCGGCAGCAATATGCAGCCCTTTCTCGACGATCTCGCTGGCGGAGAGGTCGCTGTTTTCCAGTAATGCGGCAGCCGCTGCCTGGGCATAGGCTCCGCCGGAGCCAATCGCCATGAGGCTGTTTTCCGGCTCGATGACATCACCTGTGCCGGAGATGATCAGCGAAGCCTGCCTGTCGGCGATGCATAGCAGCGCTTCGAGGCGCCTCAGCATGCGATCGGTGCGCCAGTCCTTGGCCATCTCCACGGCAGCGCGCACCAGGTGGCCGCTGTGTTTCTCGAGCTTGCCCTCGAAACGCTCGAACAGTGTGAAGGCATCAGCGGTGGCTCCGGCAAAACCTGCCAGCACCTGGTTCTTGTAGAGCCTGCGGACCTTGCGTGCATTGCCTTTCATGACGGTCTGCCCAAGCGTCACCTGACCATCGCCGCCAATGACGACACGGCCGTTGCGGCGCACGGAGAGAATGGTGGTGCCCCTGAAATTTGTCATGCTGTTAGGACTATTATTTGTCATTTTGGGCGCCATATTCAAAAGAGTCGGAAAACATCTGTTCACGACTGAGTCCCGCCTCTTCAAAAGCCGCGGCAGCGGCGCTTACCATCACCGGGGGTCCGGTCATATAGACATCGTAGTCGCTGATATTCGCGAGATCCTGCATCACCGCTTCGTGCACAAAGCCGCTGCGCCCCTTCCAGGTCGAGTCGGGCTCCGAGAGCACCGGTATAAATGAGAAGTTGTCATGCTGCTGCGCCCACTGCTGCGGTAGATCCGGAAGGTAGAGATCACGTTCGGCGCGCACCCCCCAGTAGAGCGTGATGGGACGGGTGACGCCAACATAGATGGCGTGTTCAATCATGCCTTTCAATGGAGCGAAGCCGGTGCCGCCGCCGATCATCAGGATTGGACGCTGTGACTCTTCGCGCAGTGTAAATGTGCCGAGCGGCGCCTCGATACGCAGCACGGTTTTATCCTGCATGGAGTTAAACACGTAGTCGGTAAACTTGCCACCGTCGACATGGCGGATATGCAGTTCGATCAACTCGTCATCATGCGGTGCATTGGCGATGGAGAAGGCACGGTGCTCTCCTCCGGGCAGAATAAAATCGAGGTACTGCCCCGCCAGAAACTGCAGGCGCTGATTCTCAGGCAGCTTTAATAGCAGGCGCATGACATCATGGGAGAGTTGTTCATGGCTCTGCACTTTGCATGGCATGAGATGCGGCTGGATTTCAACCGCCTGTTCTACAAGCTCGGCTTCGATGACCAGGTTGCTGCCGGCAATTGCCTGGCAGGGGAGGCAATTATAGTCCGGGTCAGCCAGCCCTGTGGGAATGTCGTCATCAGCATAGTTGACCTGGCCTTCGAGCAAGGTTGCTTCGCAGGATCCGCAGTTTCCACTGCGGCAACCATAGGGCAACCCGATATTTTGGCGGAGTGCTGCATCCAGTACGGTTTCACCCTGTTGAATGGAAAAAACCTTTCCCAGGGGCTGGACTTTGACCTGATAATTACTCATAGACTTGCATATCTTATAAGAAACTGCGAGATTGTCCCGCATTTTATAGATTATTAAAACCTCCATGAGAAAGATGTTAATTATTGGGTGCGGCGATATCGGCCGTCGAATTGCCCGCATTGCGCAACGCAAGGGTGAAAGTGTCAGCGCGTTGGTGCGCACCACGCAGAGCAGGACTGAACTGCAGAAACTGGGAATCCATGTGATCCAGGCTGACCTGGATGATGAGATCGAGGCGCTGGATGTTGAGGACGTCAGAGTTGTCTATCTGGCTCCGCCTCCTCGCACAGGAACGCATGAGAGCCGCATGAAACACCTGCTGAACGCAATTACAGGCAGCCCGGAGGCTTTTCTCTATCTTAGCACCACGGGTGTTTACGGTGACTGCAAGGGCGAGTGGGTGAATGAGTCCCGGCCTGCAGCTCCAGTGGCTGATCGCGCCAGGCGGCGTCTGCATGCCGAGCAGCAGTTAGTCAATGCAGCCACCCGGAAAGGCTGGCGCTATGTGATCATGCGTGTTGCGGGTATCTACGGGGCTCAGCGTCTGCCGCTGCAGCGCATCAAAGAGCGGCAGCCGGTGTTGCGCGCCGAGCAGGCGCCGTTTACCAATCGTATTCACGAGGATGATCTGGCGGAGATTACCCTCGGCTTGCTGGAGAATGGAGGCAGTGGTGAGATTTACAATGTCACCGACGGGCATCCGGGAACCATGAGCGACTATTTCACAACTGTTGCACGCTATGCAGGATTGCCTCAACCACCTGAAATCGATATGCGTCAGGCGGAGATCGAGATGAGCGCAGGGATGATGAGCTATCTGCGTGAATCGCGCCGCATATCCAGCCGCAAAATGGTCGATCTGCTGGGAGCTAAACTGCGTTATGCGACCCTTGAGGATGGATTAAAAGCAATTTTTGGCCGTCGGCCTGAATGAAATTTTTTACCACAGATGCACACAGATAAACACAGATTAAGACGATGAGAAACAATATCTGTGTTTAATTTAGGCTCTGTTTGCGTTAAGTGTTGGCATGAGCATGGGGCAGGTTTGCATCTCTTTTCAATCGTGGTCAGATAACCACTCCTACGTTTGGTATCAACACTTCCTGTAGGAGCGGCCTTCTGGCCGCGAAATAGAGGCCGTCAGACAGGTGATTATTAAGAATCCACCAACCGACACTTAACGCAGACAGAGCCTTAATTTAACGCTCATCTCAGA
>DAOUQU010000445.1 GCA_030625445.1 Gammaproteobacteria bacterium | reverse complement strand
AGATTATGCATAACAACTGGTACAGAAAAACGACAGAGGATATCGTCAGCACTCTGGGAAAAACGATCAATCACTGCCTTCCCGCGGACATTGCAGCGCAACGGCTTGTCGAGCTGGGACCCAACCAGCTTGCGGAGGGTGAAAAGCAATCTTCACTGCTGCTGCTTCTGGAGCAATTCAAAAACCCCCTGCTCATCATTCTGCTGGTGGGGGCCGCGATCTCTTTTTACGCCGGTCACGCTGTCGACGCGATCGCTATCGCTGCGATCGTGGTCATCAATGCATTGATCAGCTTTGCGCAGGAGCACAACGCACAAAAATCGATGGATGCGTTGAAAGAGATGGCCGCCCCCAATGCGTTCGTACGGCGCAATGGTGAATGGATCAGCACGCCGGCGCGTGATCTTGTCCCGGGCGACGTGCTGCGCCTCAATACAGGCGATATCGTTGCCGCCGACATCCGCATTGTCGAATCGCACCGGCTGCAACTCGACGAAGCAGCGCTGACCGGCGAAGCCGAACCTGTAGACAAGGGGGTCGAAGCAATTGATGTGGAAGATGTTCCCCTGGGTGACCGGGTAAACCTGGGCTACATGAGCACCATGGTCACCGCCGGCAACGGCATCGGCATAGTCGTTGCCACGGGCATGCAGACCGAGGTAGGGCTGATTGCCGACATGATGGCGACGGCCGAAGAGCCAAGAACGCCTCTACAGAAGCGTATCGACAGCCTCTCGCATGTGCTCATCGGCGCCGCCCTTGCTGTTGTCGCCGGAATTATCGGCATCGGCATACATCATGGCATGGATCTCATCGAGATGATCAATACCGGCATCTCACTGTCGGTTGCAGCCATTCCAGAGGGGCTTCCCACTGTCGTCACCATCGTGCTGACCATGGGTTCCAAGCGCATGGCGCGCGGCAACGCCCTGGCGCGGCAACTGGCCTCGGTAGAGACCCTCGGGTCGACCTCGGTGATCTGCTCGGACAAGACCGGCACACTCACCCAGAATCAGATGCAGGTGATGGCGCTGTGGGCGGCGGACAAACGCTGGGAGGTCGCTGGCCAGGGTTTTGAACCCATTGGCATCTTCCTGGATGCAGATGGCAATGAGACGGATCCCAACGCGGACAAGGATCTCAAGGATACCCTGATGATTTCCGCCATCTGCAACGACGCCATACTGGTCGAGAAGGAGGGACAATATTCTATCCAGGGGAATCCCACTGAGGGCGCACTTGTCGTCGCCGCCGCCAAGGCTGGCATTACACGGGAAGGGATGGCCGGGGAAGGCTACGAGGTCGTACAGCGCTTTCCTTTCGACTCTACCCGCAAGATGATGAGCGTCATCGTCAAATTGCCTG
>DAOUQU010000060.1 GCA_030625445.1 Gammaproteobacteria bacterium | reverse complement strand
CATCGCTGCAGATCGAGCAGCAGGCGTTGAAAATTACCGAAGGCGAGCTGCAGCGCAAAGAAAAATTGCTGGCAAACAAGACGGTCTCCTACTCCGAATATGAGAAGGAGCAGCGCGTCTATCTGCAGCAGAAACAGAGTGTGCAGTCACAGCTCAATAGCATTTCGCTCTATCCGATCGAGCGCAAAAAGCTGCAGGCGGAGCTGGCAAAACTGGATGCGCAGCTTGCCGGAGCCAAACTCAATCTTGAACGCACCACGGTGACTATGCCGTTCAATGGCCGCATTTCCAAGGTTGCAGTTGAATATCAACAGCTGGTCAACGACAGACTTGGCGCGATGATTGTTGCCGACGGCATCGACACGGCGGAAGTCGCAGTGCAGATTCCCATGGGGCGTCTTGGGGGGCTGATTCACTCCAGGGAGGTTGTGGATGTCGCCGAGGCCGCGAATGTCGAGATCGGCAAGAAGCTCGGGCTCACGGCAAGGGTGCTGTTGCAGCAGGGTGGTCACACCATCGAGTGGGATGCGACTGTTGAACGGCTCAGTGATGAGCTCGATCCGCGCACCCGCACCGTGGGTGTGATCGTCGAGGTTGATCAACCCTATGCACGGGTGCAGCCGGGAAAGCGTCCTCCGCTGGTCAAAGGGCTGTTTGTCAATGTCGAGTTGAGAGGCACTCCCTATCGTGATGCCATCGTTATTCCGCTGAGCGCCCTGCATGATCAGATGGTCTATGTCGTCGATGCAGAGAAGCGGCTGCAGCGGCGTCCTGTGACGACGGCTGCACGCGGCGCTGACTACGTCATTATTAAAGAGGGACTCAAGGCGGGAGAACAGATCGTGCTCTCGGACCTTGCGCCGGCTATTGACGGCATGCTGCTGGTGACTGTTGATGATGAGGATACGCTGCAGCAGCTGCTTGCATCGGTCAAGGGTAACGGCAAGTGATCAGCTTTTTCGCCAAACACCCGACGGCGTCAAATTTGTTGATGCTGTTTCTGCTGGTGCTCGGTGTCTCCGCGCTGCCGACACTGGAGCGCGAAACCTTCCCGGAGTTTGCACCCCAGGAGCTGCAGATCACGGTTGCCTATCCCGGAGCCTCACCCGAGGATGTCGAACTGGCGATCTGCCAACGTCTCGAGGATGCTGTCGACAGCGTCAACGATGTCGATGAGATGCGTTGCCAGGCAGTCGAAAACAGCGCCACCATGACTGTCAAGATGACAGAGAAAGGCCGTTTCACGCAGTTCATGGATGATATCAAGAGCGAGGTCGAAGCGATCGACGATTTTCCCGATCAGGTTGAGCTGCCTGTCATCAGGCAGCTTGCGCGTACAGACCAGGTGGTTTCACTGGCCGTCAGCGGGCCGATGAGCACCCCGGATCTCAAAGCTTACGCAGAGCAGCTCAAGGACGGCCTGCAGCGCCTGCCGCTGGTATCGCAGGTCACGGTGAACGGATTCTCCGAGCATCAGCTACAGGTGCTGGTCTCTGCGGTGACCCTGCAGCGCCATGGCCTCAGCATCAGCGATATCTCCAATGCGATTGCGCGCCAGAGCGTCGATCTGCCGGCGGGCGCCATCGAGACACAGCAGCGAAATTATTTGATCCGTTTCATGGATCAGCGGCGCACCATCGAAGAGCTCAAGCAGTTGGTGATCATCGGCGCCAGCGGCAGCGGTGGAGAGCTGCGTCTCGGCGATATTGCCACCATACGCGATACCTTTGAACTGGATGAAGAGAAGATCCTCTTCAATGGCGAGCGTGCGGCGCTGCTGCAGATCAATAAAGCCAAGAGTGATGACACCCTGCGGGTTTTTGATGCCGTAGAGGCCTTCGTTGAACATGAACAGCAGCTCGCTGCCCCTGGCGTCAGGTTGACGCTGACCAACGACAACTCCAGCATCGTGCGCAGCCGTCTGCAGATCCTGGTCTCCAACGGTTTGCAGGGACTGGTGCTGGTATTTCTCGTCATGTGGCTATTCTTCAAGTTTCGCTTCGCCTTCTGGGTGGCGCTGGGACTGCCGGTCTCGTTTCTTGGCGGCCTGTTCGTACTCTCGCTGCTGGGACAGTCGATCAATATGATCAGCATGGTGGCGCTGCTGATCTCGCTGGGGTTGCTGATGGACGACGCCATCGTCATCTCCGAGAATATCGCCACCCACCTGCGCAACGGAAAATCCGCGCTGCGCGCCGCCATCGACGGCACCAAGCAGGTGATGCCCGGCGTGCTCTCCTCGTTTGCGACATCCTTTGCGGTGTTTGTGCCGCTGGCGTTTCTCAGCGGCAATATGGGGAAAGTGCTGCAAGTCATACCTGTGGTATTGATCGCAGTGCTGGCAATCAGTCTGCTCGAGGCTTTTCTGATTTTGCCACATCATCTTGCGCATGCGATGAAGGGGCGTGAACGGGATAATGAAAAGCTGTCGGGGTTCCGCCAGCGTTTCGACAACGGCATCGAGTGGCTGCGCAACAAGGCCCTCGGCAGCGTGGTGGACCTGGTTATCACCTGGCGCTATCTCTTCCTGGGCTTGGTGGTGGCGCTGTTCATCGCTTCCATCGGCATGCTTGCCAGCGGCCACCTGAAGCGCATTGCATTCCCTGATATCGACGGTGACTCCATCGAGGCGCGCCTGCTGATGCCGCAGGGAACGCCGCTGTGGCGCACCGAGGAGACCGTGACAAAGATTGCACAGGCGCTGCAGCGCGTTGATGATCACTACACGCCGCTGCAACCGCAGCAGAAGAAGCTGGTGCAGGATGTCACCATCCGCTATAACCAGAATCTCGATGCCAATGAAGCAGGCTCCCATGTGGCGACCATCAGCGTAGACCTGCTGACCGCCGAAGAGCGCGTTGGCCGCACCGATGACTTCCTCAGCAGATGGCGCACCGAATTGGGTGATCTGCCTGACGTCATCAGCCTCAATTTCAAGGAGCCACAGGTCGGCCCGGCGGGACTGGCGATCGAAGTGCGCCTGCAGGGTGACGATATGCGGCGGCTCAAACAGGCGTCGCTGGAGCTGCAGCAGTGGCTGCGGCAGTACCAGGGGGTCATCAATCTGTCGGACGACCTGCGCCCCGGCAAGCCGGAAATTCGTCTGCATCTAAAACCGGGAAGCCTGGCCTTCGGTCTGGATGCCGTCACCATCGCCACCCAGCTGCGTGCTGCCTTCTTCAGTATCACTGCCGACGAGGTGCAGTCCGGCAACGAATCCTACGAAATCAGCGTGCGTCTCGATGACTCCGGCCGGGACCAGGTGAGTGACCTGATGGATTTTCGTATCGTCACCGCCGCCGGAGACCAGGTGCCGTTAAGCACGGTCGTCGATGTTGAACTGGACAAGGGATATGCGCGCATACAACGCATCCAGGGCATCAGGACGGTCACCATCACCGCCGACGTCGATACGGAATTTGGCAATGCCGACCAGATCCTCAAAGCAACCGGTGAAAACTTTTTGCCGGGGTTGAGAGAGACGTATCCTGATATCAACATTGTCATCGAAGGACAGGCGGCAGAGTCGGGCAAGACCGGCTCCTCCATGGTGCGTGGCTTTGCAATCGGCCTGGTGGCAATTTTCATCCTGCTGAGCTTTCAGTTCCGCAGTTATATCGAACCCATCGGCGTCATGGTCGCCATTCCGCTGTCGATGATCGGCGTCATCTGGGGGCACGTGCTGATGGGGCTGGAGATCTCCATGCCCAGCATCATGGGAGCGGTATCGCTGGCAGGCATCGTCGTCAACAACTCCATCCTGCTGGTGGAGTTTCTAAAGCTGCGCGCCGCCGAAGGCCACTCGATTCCCGAAGCGGCAAAGATGGCCAGCCGTGAGCGCTTCCGCTCCATCCTGCTGACCACCCTCACTACCACCGCAGGAATGACCCCGCTGCTGCTGGAGACGAGCCTGCAGGCGCAGATCCTGATTCCGCTGGTTACCAGCATCGTCTTCGGCCTGCTGGCGGCAACCGTGCTGGTGCTGCTGGTGGTGCCCGCAATCTTCACCGTCTTCAGCGACTTTGGCTGGGTCAGGGTGGATAGGGAACAGCATCCTGAGGAGTAATATCATCGATTGATGCGCCTCGTTCCTCTGCACATCCTATAAAGATCATCAATATCTCATAGGATGTGCAGAGCGACAGCGAGGCGCATCAAATATTGGAAAATTCAAGGATTGAATGAAATGACAAATTACCGCCGTTTTTTTGTGCCCGGCGCCACCTGGTTTTTTACCGTCAACCTGCAGAAGCGTCACAACAGTCACCTTTTGATTGAGAACCTTGGACTGTTACGGGCTGCCTTCACCTATGTCAAGGAACGCAAACCCTTCCGCATTGAAGCAGTCGTCATCATGCCGGATCATCTGCATTGCATCTGGACCTTACCGCCAGGAGATGGGGATTACCCGATTCGTTGGAATATGCTCAAAGGGCATTTCTCCCATGCGATACCACGAGATGAGAAGATTTCGACAAGCAGGCGACAGCGCCGGGAGCGCGGTGTGTGGCAACGTCGATTCTGGGCGCATATGATTACGGATCAGAACGATTTCAACTGCCATGTGGATTATGTTCACTGGAACCCCGTCAAGCATGGCCGTGTCAAACAGGTTGTCGATTGGCCGCACTCAAGTTTTCACCGTTATGTGAACGAGGGGGTGTATCCGGCCGATTGGGCGCATTCAGGAGATTTTGATGTGTCCGTGGATGCTGGTAAATGATGCGCCTCGCTGTCGCTCTGCACATCCTATGGATTGTTATAGGATGTGCAGAGGAACGAGGCGCATCAAACGCCTGTTGCCAATGAACGATAAGCGTGATAATGTGAAAATGTAATACTGTATGACAGGAGTGAAGTCATGACGTTATCGGTAAGACTCACCGCTGATGAGGAGATGTTTCTTGAGAAAACCGCCCGTCGTCTCGGTCGCAGCAAAAGTGATCTGGCCAGGCAGGCGGTGCATGAGCTTTGTCAAAAGCTTGTTCAGGAAGAGCGCTCCCCCTACACCCTGGGGGCTGATTTGTTTGGCGCCGGTGAACTTGCAAATGCACCCGCGGATCCATTGAAGAGAAAAATTTGGGAGTCACTGCGTGACAAACACGGCCACATGGATTGATACCGGATTTTTGGTTGCACTTTTTGCCCGCAATGATTCCCATCATGCTGCAGCTATGGAATTTTTAGAAAAGCACAAGGAGCTGGATATGCACTCCATCTGGCCCGTTATTGTCGAGGCTTGTTTTTTCTTGAATGGTGATGGCAAGCAGGCGCTCATTCGGTGGCTTGAACGCGGAGCTGTTGTCATGCACGAAATCACAGCACAGGATTTGCCGCTCATTCGCAATACGCTGGAGAAATACCAGAATCTCAAACCTGATTTCACTGATGCGGTTTTAGTGACTATGGCTGATTTATGCAAAATCAGGCAGGTGTTGACTGTCGATGTGCGGGATTTTTCCGCTTACCGCTTCGCTGATGGCGGTGCATTCGAGCGGTTATGGATTTAACGAAGAGATGAGACGCTTGTCTTGAATCCCCTCTCCCGGATGGAGAGGGGATTTGAAGAGTTACTTTTGCAGGCCTGCTTTTTCAGCGATAGTCTTCCAGTCGGAAGGAAGCTGGTGTGAAATTCCTTTATGGCAATCGATGCAGGAAGTTTCACCGTTCTTGAAACTCTCCTCGTGTCTTTCGACGCTGCGAGGCTCCTGTTTGGCCAGATCCATCGCCATATGGGAGTGGCAGGTCTGACACTCTTTGGATTCATTCTCCTTCATGCGTTTCCATTCGCTCAGGGCCATCTCGATACGAGGCTTTTGAACATCTTTGCTCGTCTCTTTGCCAGCCTTGTGCTGTAGGTGTGCGTGACAGTTGTTGCATCCGGCCTGAACGCCGGAACGATTGATGTAATGCACACTGGCGTGGAAGTCGTCTGTCTGTACCGTATGACATGACTCGCAATCCTGAAGCTCTTTTAAATCTTCAGCCAGCGCGAAAGATGAGCAAAAAAGTCCAAATGTCAGCAGTGCAATCGAGGAGAGCACATGGCGCCCTTTACTTGTTGTGTTATTCATTGATAGTTCTCCAAACGTAAGCCAGACTAGTTTTTAAAATCATTGTCGACCAGGGCCTCTGTATAGGCCTGGGGGACGTGACACTGGGTACAGAAGTAGCGTCCGGTAGAGATCTGTTTGAGTTTTTTTCCTTCGCGTGTCTTGTAATGACTTTTAGGTGGCTCAACTGCATTCTCTGTTTTCGAATAGGCTTTGCCATGACAGCTCAAGCAGCTGTTTTCGTTCAGAGTGATGCGTGTTTTATCGATGCCATGCGGGATCACCGGCGGCTGATCTTCAAATGTTACCTCTATACCGCCATCCACGGCCATCGAGCGCCGGTTTGGTATCATCTCTGATATCTCATTGACATCAACGTTGCCTCGCAATGAATAGAGAGGATCCGCCCATACTGTTGTTGCCTGGAGGGCAACAGTGAGCAGGCCGCATGAAAGTGCAAGTGTCATCTTTTTCATTTTTAACTCCTCCTACGCCGCTACGATTTTAACGACGCACTTTTTATAGTCCGTCTCTTTCGACAAGGGGTCGGTTGCGTCCAAAACTAACTTATTCACCAGGCGGCGCGCATCAAAGAAAGCGATAAATGCCATTCCTTTGGGTGTCTTGTTGCGACCGCGAACATTAACCCGTGTGGTTATCTCTCCCCGGGGACTGATGATTTTGACTTTTGCGCCATTTCTAAGCCCCCGCTCACGCGCATCACCCGGGTTCATATAAACCAGGGCATCGGGCACAGCTCGATGCAACTCGGGCACACGGTTGGTCATCGATCCCGTGTGCCAGTGCTCCAGCACACGTCCGGTGCATAACCACAGGTCGAACTCCTCATTGGGTGTTTCGGCGGGCGGCTCATAGGGAGCGAAAATCAGGTTGGCCTTGCCATCTTTTTTGCCATAAAAATAGACGTCGCCTTTCTTGACATCCGGGTTGAGCTTCTTGACGAAGGGATCGTAACCCTCTCTATAACGCCACAGGGTCTCTTTACCATCTACCACAGGCCAGCGCAACCCACGCACCTTGTGATAGGTATCAAAGGGCGCCTGGTCATGCCCCGGCTTGCCGCCTTCGGTCTGGAAGCGACGATACTCTTCAAAAAGACCTTTTTGAACGTAATAGCCGAAGTGCTTGGACTCGTCATTCTGATAAATATTGTTATCGTCATCCTGAACCGTGTCACTCTTGTAGGGGAATTTATCCACCTGCCCGTTTTTGAACAGCACCTGGTAGAGCGTTTTGCCCTTGTACTCCGGCATCTTGGCAACCAGTTCCTCGCCCCAGGCCTCTTCGACCGTGAAGCGTTTGGAAAACTCCATGATTTGCCACAAATCAGACTGTGACTCACCGGGCGCATCAACCTGTTGACGCCAGAACTGGGTACGCCGCTCGGCGTTGCCGAAGGCCCCCTCTTTCTCCGCCCACATAGCAGTAGGCAGGATCAAATCGGCGGAAATAGCTGAAACGGTTGGGTAGGGGTCTGAAACCGTAATGAAGTTGTTTGGATTTCTCCAACCCGGCAGCATCTCTTCATTGATATTCGGGCCGGCCTGCATATTGTTATTGCACTGCTGCCAGTAGCAGTTCATTTTTTCGTCTTTCAGCATTCGCTGCATCAGGACTGCATGGAAACCGACCTTGGGGTTGATGGTGTCTGCTGGCAGTTTCCAGATTTTTTCGGCAACGGCGCGATGCTCCGGTTTTTTCACCACCAGATCGGCAGGCAGTCTGTGCGCAAAGGTGCCGACTTCACGCGCCGTGCCGCAGGCTGATGGCTGGCCTGTCAGGGAGAAGGGGCTATTGCCGGGTTCTGCAATCTTTCCCATCAGCAGGTGGATGTTGTAAACCAGGCCATTCATCCACACGCCACGCGTATGCTGGTTCATGCCCATGGTCCACAGGGACATGATTTTTATCTTGGGATCGGCATAGAGCTTCGCCAGGCGCTCCAGCTTGTCAGCAGGAACTTTTGAATGTTCTGATGTGTATTCGAGGGTGTACTTGGATACAGCCTCTGCATACTCGTCAAAGGTCATTCCGGACAATTTTCCTTTGCCGGAATTCTTGGCTTTTTGCTCCAACGGATGCTCGGGTCTCAAACCGTAGCCAATATCTGTGACAGTCTTCTTGATATTGACGTGGTCATCGAGGAATTTCTTATCATACGCCTTGTTTTGAATAATATAGTTGGCGATATAGTTGGCGATCATCAGGTCGGTCTGGGGTTCGAAGATCATGCCGTTGTCGGCCAGTTCAAAACTGCGATGCGTAT
>DAOUQU010000111.1 GCA_030625445.1 Gammaproteobacteria bacterium | reverse complement strand
GAATAATACCGAGCAGGTCAAACGCAGCCTGAAAAAGCGCCATCGTCAGGAGAGGCGCTTCATATTGCTGGGCAAACTCTCTGTCATGACAGGGTTTCTGTTTCTGGCCTTTCTGCTTGCTGACATCAGCATCAAGGCGTGGCCGGCTTTTCAGCAGAGCTGGATTCAGCTGGATGTCACTTTTGATGCACAAAATCTCGGTGTGGAAGCGCCAGCGGATGAGGCGGCGCTGAAAAAAGGAAATTACCGGGGAGTATTGAAACAGTCACTCTATGCGATGTTTCCTGAAGTCAGCGCAAGGCGTGACAAAAAGGCGCTGTTTAAACTGATCAGCAGCGGCGCAGAGTATCAGATACGCGATACTCTGCTTGCCGCCCCGGAAATGCTGGGAACGACTCAACAGATCTGGGTGCTTGCTGACGATGATGTCGACAGCTTCCTCAAAGAGGAAAAAATGCGTGAATTACAGCAGGATGATCGCCGCATCAAGGACAACCAGGTCGCCTGGCTGGATCAACTCGAGGAGCAGGGGCGCATAGAGAGCAAGTGGAACTGGGCATTCCTGACTTCGGGGGATTCACGTGAACCGGAGCAGGCAGGTATCGCAGGCGCCCTGCGAGGCACCATGCTGACGATCCTGGTGGTGCTTGCCATGTCGTTCCCATTGGGGCTGGCTGCAGCGGTCTACCTGGAGGAGTTCGCTCCACAGAATCGCTGGACGGATCTGATCGAGATCAATGTCAATAATCTCGCGGCCGTGCCCTCGATTGTATTCGGCCTGCTGGGGCTGGCGGTTTTTATCAGCTTCTTTGGCGTACCGCGCTCGGCGCCGCTGGTTGGCGGCATGGTGCTGACCCTGATGACCCTGCCGACCATCATCATTGCCAGCCGCGCATC
Organism: Gammaproteobacteria bacterium; assembly: GCA_030625445.1. Taxonomy (GTDB): domain Bacteria; phylum Pseudomonadota; class Gammaproteobacteria; order Chromatiales; family Chromatiaceae; genus Sva-25. Next base: position 5,037 of record DAOUQU010000111.1, on the reverse strand, counting down.
CCTGAAGTCAGTGCCCCCATCGATTCGCGATGCCGCACTGGCCCTGGGAGCCTCAAAAGTACAGACGGTTTTTCAGCATGTTGTGCCGTTGGCAATGCCCGGCATATTGACTGGTACAATTATCGGCATGGCGCAGGCGCTCGGTGAGACTGCGCCGCTGCTGATGATTGGCATGGTCGCCTTTATCGTGGATATCCCCCAGGGGATTACCGATTCGGCAACCGTGCTGCCGGTGCAAATCTCTTTATGGGCGGATAGTCCCGAACGCGCCTTTATGGCGAAAACATCGGCTGCAATTATCGTATTGCTGCTGTTTCTGGTCACAATGAACTTGCTGGCGGTAGTATTGCGCAAGAGGTTTGAGCGAAAGTGGTAGGTGCTAAAGTGCCAGGAGAAGAGATATGACCCAGGTAGCAGAAGCACCTGATATCCATCAGGTGATCAAAGAGACGGTGGGGTCCCCGTATACAGAGAAGCCCAAGCTATCAACACGCAATGTTGATGTCTTTTACGGCGATAAGCAGGCGATATTTGATGTCAGTCTGGATATCGGCAATCACGAGGTGATTGCCCTGATCGGTCCGTCAGGTTGTGGCAAGTCAACTTATCTGCGTTGTCTCAATCGCATGAATGATACGATTCCGAGTTGCAGTGTTACGGGTGAGTTTCGACTCGATGAGGAGGATATCTACGCGAAGGAGATGGATCCTGTACTGCTGCGCGCCCGTATCGGCATGGTGTTTCAAAAGCCGAATCCTTTTCCCAAGTCGATCTATGACAACGTCGCCTATGGCCCCAAACTGCATGGTCTTGCAGGCAACCGCGCCGAGCTTGATGAAATCGTCGTCAGCAGTCTGCAAAAAGCCGGATTGTATGAAGAGGTCAAAGACCGTCTGAATGCTTCCGGCACCGGACTTTCAGGTGGCCAGCAGCAGCGTCTCTGCATTGCGCGCACCATTGCTGTGAGTCCCGAGGTGATTCTCATGGATGAGCCGGCATCGGCGCTGGATCCCATCGCAACCGCGACTATCGAGGAGTTGATCGATGAACTGCGCCAGAACTATACGATCATCATTGTGACGCACTCTATGCAGCAGGCTGCACGCGTCTCACAGCGCACAGCCTATTTTCATCTGGGCAAGTTGGTCGAGGTTGGCGATACCAACCAGATATTCACAAATCCACAGCACCAACTCACTGAAAACTACATCACCGGACGCTTCGGTTAATCGCAGGGGAATAGAGATGGATACCGATCTGAATTTGACACAGCATATTTCGAATCGCTTCAACGAGGAGCTCGAGGGGGTGCGCAATCTGGCTCTGAATATGGGGGGGCTGGTGGAAAAACAGGTCAGCGACGGCCTCAAAGCCCTCCTCAAAGCCAAGAGCAAGCTGGGGGAGAAGGTCGCCTCTTCCGATTACAAGGTGAATGCCATGGAGGTGGATATCGATGAGCAGTGCACCCTGATCCTGGCCCGAAGGCAACCAGCGGCCAGTGATTTGAGACTGGTGATCTCCATCATCAAGACCATTACCGATCTCGAACGCATTGGCGATGAAGCCGAGCAGTTGGGGATCTACGCCATCAAGCTGGCGGACGACAATATCAAGCCGTCGCAGTTCGTCGAACTGCGCCATCTCGGTGAGCATGTCAAAGGGATGCTGCACGATGCACTCGATGCCTTTGCGCGCATGGATGTCGGTGCGGCCCTGGCGACGATCGAGTCGTCGGCGACTCTCAAAGAGGAGTATGACGCCATCTCGCGTCAATTGATTCTGCAGATGATGGAAGACCCGCGCCAGATCAAGAATGCGTTGAGCGTCCACTGGTGTGCAAGATCTCTGGAAAGGATTGGAGATCACTCTGAGAATATCTGTGAATATGTCGTCTATTTGGTGAAGGGGCGCGATGTGCGCCATGTTAGTCTTGATGAAATGAAAGCGGAGCTGGAGGAGTAGAGTCAGATGCTGGATTATGAGTGAGCTGTTTTCTGCAACCTGGCGGGCGTTAACCGAGAGAGATCCGTGGAAAAAGTGTGAACTTGCTTCTGCATTATCCCTGGCATGGCAGAGAGGATCGCTTGCAGTTGATCCTGACACTGAGTTGCCCGAAATCTCCATAGCGGGTCATCCCGACAGACCTGAACTGGTCAATCCCCGTGACCTGCCGCAGCGTGGTTTTGGCAGCGACGAGGGCAGGGCGGCATTGATCCACGCCGTCACTCATATCGAGTTCAATGCCATCAATCTTGCCCTCGATGCTGTCTCACGCTTTCGACGCATGCCGGATAAATATTATACAGACTGGCTGAGTATTGCCTCTGAAGAATCCAATCATTTCAATCTATTAAACAATAAACTTAATAAATTAGATTGCAAATACGGGGATTTCCCAGCGCACAATGGACTGTGGGATATGGCGATGCGTACAGCCCATGACCCGCTGCATCGTATGGCGATGATCCCGCGCGTCATGGAGGCGCGCGGTATTGACGTGACTCCCGGTATGATCAAGCGTTTCCGCCGGGTTGGTGATCAGGAAACGGCGGATATTCTTGTGCTGATCCTGCGTGAGGAGATCGGCCATGTGAAAGCGGGCAGCCGCTGGTTCAACTATCTGTGTGAGCAGCGTGGCATCGATGCAGAAGCGACCTATCTCGACCTGGTGCACGAATACATGGGCAACGGACTGCATTGTCCGATACATCTGCAGGCGCGCCTGGATGCAGGCTTCAGTGAATCCGAACTTCAGAAGCTGGCGCAGATGTGCCGCAAAGCCTGATTTCCTGGCGGAACCAGTTTTTCCACTTGTTTTTTTACCACAGATGAACGCGGATAGACACAGATAGTAAATGGCTATATGCGTGACTTCCAATAGCCAGGTTTACGATTTCCATGAGCAATGGCGACTATGATGATTTTCTGCTTCCGAATGATGTAGGGGAGATAGTATGGAAAAACTGGGCAGTTAGCTCGTCGATATCCACCTCTCCGCTCTCGCCACAGAAGTGGGTCTTCGATGATGCGATCGAGTATGTGGGCAACATCATCACGAAAACGTCTTCCCAAACCAGCTTCTTTCGATTCGTAAAAAAGCGCTGCTTCTATGAGTTCCTGCTCCGCGTCCTCGAGGAACTCTGCAATCACGATTTCAATCTGCGATCCAGATCGGAGAAAACCTTCCCGGCGGGACGTGTAGTAACGTTACCAAGATCATAACGCGCAATGCGATCCCGGATCTCTGCATCCCAGGCATTTTCCACATCTCTTGATGCATGCGGTTCACCTGCCAGTAGAAGTTTGTGAACGAGAGCTAGGCGTTGATCTTCAGGAAGATGAATAGCTTCCTGCAACAATTGATTCATTGAATTCATAGATACAATATAGCAACCGCAAACTTTTTTGTCATGTTTGTTTGCGTCATAGCTGTTCTTCACTAAGACCATCCGCTGTTGCAGACAATAGCATGCCGTGGTCTGCATGCCACTCTCCAAGGACGATGCGTTCTGCATCCTCTGCGTCGATCTCAAAGTGGTGGGTTGCCTGGCGATGCGTATGCCCGTGAATGAGTCTGCTCACGCGGTGTTTTTGCATCACATCGATCACGGCCTGCTGATTGACGTCCATGATGTCGTCAGCCAGCAGTGAAGTCGCTTCGCCGCTCATTTTGCGATACTCGGCGGTGATCACTCTGCGTTCATCAAGGGGTTTTGCAAGGAAACCGGCGATAAAAGCCGGGTTGCGCAGCTGTTGGCGCGCCTGTTGGTAGGCGATATCATCTGTGCACAACGTGTCGCCATGCATCAGCAGTGTTCTCTGCCCATAGAGATCGATCACATGCTCTTCGCCAATCAGCACTGCGCCGCACTGATTGCAAAAGGTCTCTCCAAGCAGGAAATCCCTGTTGCCATGCTGAAGATAGAGGGTTGTTCCCTGTCGGCTCAGTGCTGACAGGGCATCCCGTATAGCAGGGTAGGGTGATTGATCATTGTCGTCACCGATCCATGCATCAAACAGGTCGCCCAGAATATAGAGCGCCTCAGCGCCCGTAGCACGCTGGCGGGTGAAATCGATGAAAGCATCGACGACCTGCGGCTGTTCGGGTGACAGATGCAGGTCGGCGATAAACAGCGTTTCAGCTTCAGGCATCAACAATCTCGGCCTTCTCCACGATCACAGACTCTTCAGGGACATCCCCGTGTCCACCCGTGTTGCCGGTTGTCACCTGCTCGATGCTGTCGACCACGTCCATCCCTTCGGTCACTTCTGCGAAGACGCAGTAGCCCCAGCCATCCTGCCCGGGATAGTCGAGAAAGTTGTTGTCTTTGACATTGATGAAAAACTGGGAGCTGGCCGAATGCGGCTCCATGGTGCGCGCCATGGCAAGGGTTCCCCGCTTGTTGCTGAGGCCGTTTTTGGCTTCATTCTCGATATTGTCGCGGGTTGCTTTCTGCATCATGTCCGGCATGAAACCACCGCCCTGGATCATGAATCCCTTGATGACGCGGTGAAAGATGGTGCCGTCATAGTGACCATCGGTGACATACTGCTTGAAATTTTCGCAGCTGAGAGGGGCTTTCTCTTCATTCAGTTCGATGAGGATGTCGCCATGGTTGGTTGTAAATTTGATCATCTATTTGCTCTCGGTTGAGGGAGTTATTGGTTACTTAACGACAGTCACTTTTTTGATTTCAATGGTCTCTTTGGGAACATCACGGCGGATGAACTTGTTTGGACCAGTGGGCGTTTTTGCGATCTCGTCAACCACATCCATTCCTCCGGTCACTTTTCCGAAGACGCAATAGCCCCAGCCGTCACGACTCGGGTAGTCCAGCGCAGTGTTGTTTTTATGGTTGATGAAAAACTGTGCTGTGGCTGAATGAGGATCAGCGGTGCGCGCCATGGCAATCGTGCCGCGCAGATTTTTTAAACCATTTTTTGCTTCATTATCAACAGGCGAATGTGTCTTTTTCTTCTGGAAATCAGCGTCGAAACCGCCTCCCTGGATCATGAATCCATTGATGACGCGATGAA
>DAOUQU010000208.1 GCA_030625445.1 Gammaproteobacteria bacterium | reverse complement strand
CGATCTGCTGATCTTCATTGACATAACCGGCGGCGTAGTAGAGATCCCTCGAGTTGTGCACCAGGTAGGGAGAGCGGGTGACATAGAGGATATCCCCCACGGCCTCTTTCATCTTCTCCAGAGTCAGCATCGTCTTGCCGCTGCCCGCCGAGCCGATGATGATCAGTGGCGGCTGGAGGGCGTAGATAGCGCTTTGAGCCTCGTCAAAAGAGAGCACCTTATCCAGTATATTGAAGGTGGAGTGATCGGGGTTGAGGTAAATCAGAGGCTCCTGCTTCACCTCGTCCAGAGACACAGGGGTGGTGATTTTGGTTTCATCCACCATGCCGCCGCGATTGAGAAAGCGGGATTTTTCGTAGGCATGCTGTTTGATATACTCCAGGATCAGGGCGTAAGCCTCCCCATGGTAGCGGTAAATCGCAAACAGCAGACGGTTGCTGCGGTCCAGGCGCGCACGATAGAGGTTGTCCCCCACCTTCTTGACCTCGGCCGAGCGAAAATCATCAGCCTCCAGGTAGGCCTGCATCTTCTTGAAACCTGGGATTTTGGCGGGATTGATCTCGTTATAGAGTAGAACTTTCATGTCAGTAATTCTGTACCTGGAAAAATAGTATTTAGCTCTGAATGACGTCAGGTTAAGCTGAAAATCCACATACAGCCAGGTTACTCGTCATTCCGGCGAAGGCCGGAATCTAGGAGGCTGTCCGAGAATAGAAAGACCTACTGCGGAAACGCCCTTTTGGCCAGATTTCCCGTCCATTATCGTTAAATAGCGCTGCTATTCGCCTCAAATGCACGAAAAATCTGACTCAAAATTGCGTCTCCTCGCTACGGCCCCTATTCTCGGACAGCCTCCTGGGTAACGGTGACAATTGGCGAGATATTGGTATCAAGTGCCAGGTGCTCATTGTTTTCTTTGTGCACGCACCACTGCGTTCACTTCCTCCTGGATCTCTTTCATCATCATGGACTCAATGGTGTTTGGGGTAAGCAGGCCGGCTTGTTTGGCTTCCTCAGCCAGATTATCGGGTAAATCAATAGTCAGTGTCATGGGTTAATTCTCAATGCACTTGCCTTGACGAAATAGTAGTGAAATATTCCATTAGAATCAATAAAAACGCAGTGCTCTGTTCGCTATACAGTTTGCAAGCACCATGTTTTACTCTCCACTCTCATTTGACTATGAGTGAATTCCCTACTATTCTCCTTCGCATTTGAGAAACTGAGAAATAGTCCCCAAAAACTGGACAACTCCTAAGCGCAAGGGTAAGGTCCTGCACCGAGTTATTGAGATCTTATGTGTTCATCTCGTCAGAGGTTGAAGAGAGGCCGGATAACGATAGTTTTGCCATTTTGAGGGAAACTCATCACTCCTAAGTTTCCACCACTCACTCCTCTTCCCTTGGGGTGTGTTCAAAATTCACGGAAAAAGTGATTATTTCACTTCACTTTTGCCTGAGAATCAGTACAATGCGCTGTTTATCCTGATGCCGTCGGTCGAGCAGCAGGTATTCCTATATTTAGCAAGAAATACAAGAGATAAGTATGGTTACTATTCGTCTTTCCAGAACTGGCGCCAAGAAGAAGCCTTTCTATCATATCGCCGTGGCTGACAGCCGTCGTTCGCGTGACGGTCGTTATATCGAGCGCCTGGGTTTCTTTAATCCCGGTGCCACAGGTGGTGAGCAGCGTCTGCGTATCGCTCTGGATCGCGTGGATCACTGGGTTGGTTTGGGCGCACAGCCTTCTGAGCGTGTTGCCAAACTGCTCAAGGATTACCGTAAGGAAGCCGCAAAAGCTGTTGAAGCCGTCGAAGCTGCCTGATTGTTGATAAGTCATCAGTGATGATGGCTCGAAGATGATGTCCGATGATGCTCCGCTGAATGATCAGAATCTGATCATACTGGGTCGCGTCACCGGTCTTTATGGTGTCAGAGGCTGGGTAAAGGTCTTTTCTGATACCGATCCGCGTGAAGGCATTAGCGATTACTCCGAGTGGCTGCTGAAGTGTCAGCATGGCTGGCAGCGCATTGCAGTTGAGAGCGGCCGCAAACAGGGAAAAAATGTTGTCGTCAAGCTTGCCGGTATCGATGATCGGGATATGGCGGCAACCCTCTCAGGTTGTGAAATTGCCGTAACACGCGACCAGTTCGCCGCGGTAAAGCCCGGTGAGTACTACTGGATAGACCTTGAAGGTCTGAAAGTTGTAACAACTGATGGTGTCGAACTGGGTATTGTGGATCACCTTTTCGAGACCGGCGCCAATGATGTGCTTGTTGTCAGGGAGGAGAACAGTGAAGCCAGGGAACGCCTGGTTCCCTATGTGCCTGGAGAGGTGGTGACAGAGGTTGATCTGGACGGCGGACAAATGACCGTTGACTGGGATCCGGAGTTTTAGGATTGCGATTTGATATCGTCACGCTCTTTCCGGAGATGTTTGCCGCGCTTGAATGTGGCATCAGCGGCAGGGCGCTGAAACGTGGAATAGCCAGCATCAACTGCTGGAATCCCCGGGATTACACACAGGATGTGCATCGCACCGTGGATGATCGCCCTTATGGCGGCGGCCCGGGCATGTTGATGAAAGTGGAGCCATTGCGTGCGGCAATCGATGCGGCGCGTCAGCAGGCGCCGCACAGCAAGGTGATTTATCTGAGTCCGCAGGGGAAACCGCTGACTCAGCATGCACTGCAGCAGTTCAGCGCTCAATCAGGAGTGATTTTGCTGGCAGGGCGTTATGAAGGCGTTGATGAACGCCTGCTTGAAACAGAGATTGATGAAGAGTGGTCGGTGGGTGACTATGTCCTTTCAGGGGGCGAGTTGCCGGCGATGATTCTGATGGATGCCATCATCCGGCTGTTGCCGGGCGCACTGGGCCATCAGGATTCGGCGCTGCAGGAGTCCCATGTAGACGGGCTGCTTGACTGCCCGCACTACACCCGGCCTGAGGTGGTCGATGGCATGAGCGTACCGAAAGTGCTGCTCAGCGGTGATCACGAGGCCATCCGCCTGTGGCGGTTGCAGCAGTCACTGGGGCGTACATGGCTGCGTCGCCCGGAGTTGTTGCAGAAGCGCGATTTGAGCGCACAAGAGAGAGATTTGTTAGATCAATTTATTTTCGCTGTGAAGCGACAGACTAGTGAGGAGCAATCACAATGAGTAATATCATCGAAGCGCTTGAAGCAGAACAGATGGGACGTGACATCCCCGATTTTGGACCCGGTGATACCGTGATTGTTCAGGTAAAAGTCAAAGAGGGCGAACGCGAAAGACTGCAGGCCTTTGAAGGCGTGGTAATCGCCAAGCGCAATCGCGGCATCAACTCTGCATTTACCGTACGCAAGATTTCATACGGTGAAGGTGTCGAGCGTGTCTTCCAGACATACAGCCAGTCCATTGCCGATATCAAGGTAAAGCGCCGTGGCGACGTACGCCGCGCCAAGCTCTACTATCTGCGTGAACGTTCAGGTAAATCTGCGCGGATCAAAGAGAAGGTATAA
>DAOUQU010000064.1 GCA_030625445.1 Gammaproteobacteria bacterium | reverse complement strand
AACATAGCGACCGGGTTGCGGTTTATCCCGTTTTTGAATCATTTGACGTGACTCCGCTGGTTCGTCTGCGCGAGCATCCTCTACGCAAACTCCGTTTTGTCGTGGATGTGAATCTCGGAAAACTCGCACGCTGGTTACGCTTACTGGGTTTTGACACGCTCTACCGCAATGACTACTCAGATGCAGAACTCGCCACAATCTCTATTGAGAAGAGACGCATTCTACTGACCCGCGATCGCTTTCTGCTGCGCCGGAAAATCATCACCCACGCCTACTGTGTGCGGGCGCATGATCCTGACGAACAGATCGCTGAAATCCTCAAACGATTTGATTTAACCGCTCAGGTTGTTCCTTTCAAGCGCTGCCTGGAGTGCAATGGAGTGATTACTGAGGTGGAAAAAAAAGACATTATCGATCAACTCAAACCACTGACCAGACGCTACTACAACCGCTTCTATCGCTGTGAAGCGTGCGGAAAAGTCTACTGGAGAGGGCCTCATTACGAAAAAATGCTGCTCAAACTGGAAAACTTGTCACTGCATGAGTGAAACCATCAGCCATACGGCACAATCTGTCGACTACTGCTGGTCATGCGTTTGATGAATGACCTCGGCCATCTCCAGCTCCAGCGCTTCGTCGATATCAAGATCGGCATCGTCGACGAGGCCGGCATCAGGGTCGTTATAAACGGCGACATCCATCTTGCCCTCGCTTTTGGCAACGATCGAGGAGACTGCTGCGTCACCCGAGACGTTGACCGCCGTGCGAATCATGTCCAACAGACGATCCACGCCGAGGATCAAACCGATGCCTTCGACGGGAAGGCCCACCTGGGTGAAGACCATGGAGAGCATGATCAGGCCCACTCCGGGAACACCGGCCGTGCCGACAGACGCCAGCACCGACATCAAAATGACTGTCAGGTATCCCATCACTCCCAATTCCACATTATAGACATTGGCGATAAAAACAGTGGCAACACCCTGCATGATTGCCGTGCCATCCATGTTGATGGTGGCGCCGAAAGGGACGGTGAAGGAGGCTACAGAGTTGTCTACGCCAAGACGTTCGGTGACCGTGCGCAACGTGACAGGAATCGTTGCATTGGAACTGGCGGTACTGAATCCAAACACCTGCACACTACGCATTTTTTTGAGGAATATGACGGGATTCAATCCGGAAAACACCTTTAAAATAATCATCAGTGTGACGAAGAGGTGCAGCATCAGGGCGGCGACCAGCACCAGCACATAGCCAGCCAAATGGCCGAGCAGATCAAGACCAAGTTCGGCCATGGACTGGGCAATCAGGCAAAAAACCGCATAGGGCGCAATGCTCATGATGATGTGCACCATCTTCATCATCACTTCGTTGCCGATCTCGACTCCCTGCATCAGATGTTTGGCTTTTTTCCCAACCATCAGAATACTGATGCCGAGCAATATAGCGAAGAAGATAATTTGCAGCATCTCACTGGATGCAAGCGCCTGAACAGGATTGGTCGGGATGATATTGATCAGCACATCGGTCAGCGGCGGCGCCTCCTTGCCCGTAAATGTCGCTGCTGTTACCGCATTCATGCCTTTACCCGGCGCCACGATGATTGCAAGTCCGATCGCCGAAGCAATGGCAATGGCGGTAGTCAGCATATAGAGGGCAAACGACTTGCCCCCCACGCGTCCCAGCGTACTCAGATTGCCGATACCGCAAACACCGCTGATCAATGACAGCAGAACCAGCGGCACCACCAGCATTTTCAGGGCGCTGACGAACATCTTGCCAACAACATGAAACAGCCCGCCGACAATGTATTCATTGATGAATGAACCCTCGGCATTCATGCCGCCCAGGTTGATCGCCAGGCCGACAAAAATACCGGTAACCATTCCAATCAATACCTTGAGCGTCAGGCTCATTCCTTTACCATTGGTGCTCATACTTTTCTCCTCTGCGGGATATGTGCAGTTATTAACGACATATAGTCGTGTTCATAGACGCCGGGGCGCTCCATCCGGCCAATCACCGAACGGAAATGGACGCCGTTCGCTGTTGAATGTCAGGAAAAGCGTAATCTGGTAGATGTAGGTACTCAGGTTCTGTCCCAGGATAAGCAGTTGCGCATTGGTATTCCCAGTAAAGAGCACAGAGAAAAACTGAAACAGTACAACCACCGCAATGACAAATCTGGCCACGCCGGCTATCAGTATAAACAGCAACATGTACAGCCCTCGCAGCCATGTCTCTTTATCCAGAATTTTCTGCTTGATTTCGTCGTTCATTGTATGTCCAGTGATTATGCAACAGCACCGCCTGATTGTACGCTATTGCATTTCAAATTGAATCACGGAGTTGCACGTAGACGAAAAACCAAGAAATGAACGTTTAACCACAGATAAACACGGATGCACACAGACTTTGGGCATCGTTCACTTCCAGATTTACAGTTTGCCATCTTATATCTGTGTTTATCCGTGTGCATCTGTGGCAAAAAACAGCTCAGATGAAATTCAGTCGTGTTTGCTCATCTGCGATCTCTGGAAGATTTTTTGAGACCGGGCACTGCTCCATCCTGGTGAGGATGTACTCCCTGTCATCCGCTGACGCCGTTCCTTTGGAGGGTTTGACATCAAACGAGATATGCATCTGTTCGAGCTTCCACTCTTCATCCGCAACCAGCACCATTTCACCACTGGCTGATTCCAGTTCAATACCCCTTTCGGCACAGTTGTTGCGCATAAAAAGATGCTGACAGGTGAAAATTGAATAGGCATAGATCAAAAACCCGGGACTCCGCTCGCTCAACACCAGCGGCTGCCACTCGCTATCGACAACATGCTCGACCAGCAGCTGCTGCAATTTGTTGTTGCTGGATTCATAGGTGCTGTTGAGGCGCAGCTGAAAATAGTGTTTATTCATATTCATTCGACTAGGGAACCTCTGAATAAGTCCATGGGATGGGGGTTCGGGGGAAGGGAAATCGAATGCCCATTGTAACTCATAGATAGTTAACCCCTTCCCCCGTAGAACAACTTGCGGGGATGCTCTGGCCAAGGCGCGAAGCTTCCGCTCCTGCCGTACATGGACGTACAAATGCCGTGGGCGCAGGATGCGCAGGAACGGCCTGCTCACGCCCCTCACCTACGTCCATGGTCGCTTCCGGCATCCTGCCTCTGGCGACACTTATACATCCATCTATGACGCAGGCGTAGCGACTTGATCAGAGCTTCCCAAGTATCCGGGTAATCAATTGATGCATATTATCACTTTGCGTGTAATTTATCGGTATCGTCCTCACTGAACTTTCCATTTTCAAAAGCAGTGAGGGAAAGCTCCGCGCTGCCAGCTCTGTGGTCAACTCCATCTCTGACAACAGCTCCCGCTGTGTCTCGCCACTTTTCAGAGTGGCAGTGAAATCTGTGTGATTCAGCCCAATCTCATCTGCAAGTTCAATCAACGTCGCATCGTCGGAGGGATTTCTTGCCTGCGTGTAGTAGGCGGTTTGAATCGCCGTTGTCATTTTTTCGTCGTACTCCCCGCCCTGCCGGCGTGCAGCAATAACCGCTCGACAGGCTGGCCAGGTGGCGCGCCTTGGCTGACAGGCTGTCCAAAAATCAAAATTGAAGTGTTTTCCGGTAACTTTTTGTTCGATCTCATGCCAGGCGTGTTGAATATATGCACGCATCTCGTCAGCCATCGGCTGATCCGTATCCGCAGCGAGACCGCCGAGGAGCCGCCTGACCTGAAGATTGTGCGGCAACCTGTCAAAGAGTTGCCGTCGCATGGGTTCAAAACCCCAGCACCAGCTGCACATGGGATCGTGGATATAGTAGAGAATCGGTTTCATCAATAGCATTGGTGACAGGGGATATTTGATAGTCATGCTAACAGCAGTGGTAGAATATTGCTTCCACCATCAGGGCAATCTCCATGCTGCGTATATCCAGTCAGGTCAGTATCCCTGATCATGAAATTGAGATCAGCGCAATCCGCGCCCGCGGTGCCGGGGGACAGAATGTCAACAAGGTCTCCACTGCCATCCATCTGCGTTTCGATATCAAGGCCTCCTCCCTGCCGGAATTTTACAAGCAGCGGCTGCTGGGGCTCAGAGACAGCCGCCTCACCAGGGAAGGCGTCATCGTCATCAAATCGCAGCAGAGCCGCAGTCAGGAGCAGAACAAAGAGGAGGCGCTGGAACGCCTGCGGGAACTGATCATCAGTGCAACCCGTGTGCAAAAAAAGCGGCGGGCCACCAAGGCAACCCGCAGTTCCCGGAGAAAACGCGTCGACAGAAAAACCAAACATGGGAGACTCAAGCTGACGCGACGAAGAGTCGATTCAGGAAGCGGTGACGAATGAACATCACGACCGGTGGCAGGACGTTGTCAGATCGTTCCCACGCTCCAGCGTGGGAACGCAGACCTGGCTATGAATGAAACGCTGTATGCATTCCCACCGGGGACGGTGGGAACGAGAATAAGCGTGCCCAACAGATTCGGTGCAGAGCTTTGCCCAACCTACAAATTCAAATAATACTATGGCGCTTAAAGCAACTATCTTCAAGACGACCCTGCAGATTGCCGACATGGATCGTCACTACTACCATGATCACCGCTTTACGATCGCCCGTCATCCCTCGGAAACGGATGAGCGCATGATGGTGCGACTGCTGGCATTTTCCCTCAATGCCAATGATCAACTGACATTTACCAGGGGAATCAGCACTGAGGATGAACCGGATCTCTGGCAAAAAAGCCTGAGTGACGAAATAGAGCTGTGGATCGATCTTGGACAACCTGATGAGAAACGCATCAAAAAAGCCTGTGCACGCTCCGGCAAGGTCATCATCTACTGTTTTAGTGACAGGAGTTCGCCCATCTGGTGGCAGCAGATCAATGGCAAACTCAAGCGCTTCAGAAACCTGTCAGTGATCTACCTTCAGGCGGATGCAACCAGAAAACTGGGCGGCATGGTCGATCGCCAGATGCAGCTGCAGTACAGCATCCAGGATAGTGAGGTGTGGGTCTCCAATGGCGAGGAGTCGGTAGAGATTGCAGTTACAGAGTGGATGTAAGGCAGTTGGCAGTTGGCAGTTGGCAGTTGGCAGTTGGCAGTTGGCAGTTGGCAGTTGGCAGTTGGCAAAAGTCTAATCGAGACATTACCATCTGCAAGCATTTTTTTCTGGAATCTATATATTTTTTACGTTGTTATTTCTACAAACTGCCAACTTTGTTTTCTTGCTGCAAACTGCCAACTGATGACTGCAAACTTTATTTCACTGCTTACTGCTCACTGCCAACTTTCTCTTCCGGCTTTGCTGTCTGGCGCAGTTTGATATGCAGTTCACGCAGCTGTTTTGTGGAGACCTCTGTCGGCGCTCCGGTCAACAGGCAGCTGGCTGACTGGGTTTTCGGGAAGGCCATGACATCGCGAATGGAGTCGGCACCGGCCATCAGCATCACCAGTCGATCCAGTCCGAAAGCGAGTCCGCCGTGCGGTGGGCAGCCATACTTCAATGCTGTCAGCAAAAAGCCGAATTTATCCTCGGCCTGCTGTTCATCGATACCCAGCAATCCCAGCACCTGCTGCTGGATCTCCTCCTTGTGGATACGGATCGAACCACCGCCAATCTCGGAACCATTCAGCACCATGTCATAGGCGCGCGACATGCAGGAACCGGGGTCGCTCTGCAGCGTCTCCACCTGTTCAACCTTGGGGGCCGTAAAAGGGTGATGCAGCGCCTCCCAGCGTTGACTCCCCTCGTCATATTCAAACATCGGGAAGTCGACGATCCATACAGGTTCCCAGTCACCCTGCAGCAAGTCACGATCGGCGCCCAGTTTATCGCGCAAGGCGCCGAGCGCCTCACTGACAACCTTCGCCTTGTCGGCGCCAAAGAAGATAAGATCTCCATCTTCGGCGCCCGTGCGCTGCATGATGCCGCTGATGGTTTCATCGGGCAGAAACTTGAGAATCGGCGACTGTAGACCATCACGTCCGTTCGATGCGTCATTGACCTTGATATAGGCCAGTCCCCGTGCCCCGTAGATGCTGACAAATTTGGTATAGCCGTCGATATCCTTGCGCGACAGGGAGTTTCCCTGCGGCAGACGCAGTGCGGCGACACGTCCATTGGGATCATTGGCCGGAGCGGAGAAGACCTTGAACTCCACATCCTGCATCAGGTCCCCAACATCGATCAGCTCAAGCGGACAGCGCAGGTCGGGACGATCGGTTCCGAAGCGGCGCATCGACTCGGCATGGCTCATACGTGGAAATGGATCAGGGAGCTTGACATTCAGCACACTGGAAAAGAGCGAGCGAATCATCTCCTCCATCACCCCCATGATCTCCTCTTCATCGACAAAGGACATCTCCACATCGATCTGGGTGAATTCGGGCTGGCGATCCGCGCGCAGATCCTCATCACGAAAACAACGCACGATCTGGTAGTAACGGTCCATGCCCGACATCATCAGCAACTGCTTGAAGAGTTGCGGCGACTGCGGCAGGGCAAAAAATTTGCCATCGTGGGTGCGGCTTGGCACCAGGTAATCGCGTGCACCTTCAGGGGTGGCGCGTGTCAGCATCGGTGTTTCGATATCAAGAAAACCCCGGTCATCAAGAAAATGACGCAGATGACGGGTGACTGCAGCGCGCAACTGCATGCGTTTTTGCATCTCGTCGCGGCGCAGATCGATATAGCGATAGCGCAGACGCAGATCTTCACCAATATGATCCTCATCCATCTGGATCGGTGGAGTCTCGGCATGGTTCAAAATTTCAAGCTCTTTGCCCAGAATCTCGATTTCACCTGTCGGCAGGTCAGGATTGATCGTCCCTTCCGGGCGCTCCCTGACCAGCCCCTTGATGCGCAGTACGAACTCATTGCGCACATGTTCGGCAGTCGCAAAGACATCCTCGATGTCAGGGTCATAGACGATCTGCGTCAGGCCCTTGCGATCACGCAAGTCGATAAAGATCACACCGCCATGATCGCGCCGCCGGTGAACCCATCCACAGAGTTCCACGGTCTGGCCGATATGTTCAATATTCAGTTGTCCACAATAGTGAGTACGCATCAAATTCTGTTCCGCAATAAAACAAAAAGGCATGACGCATGAAACGCCATGACCTCATTCCTGGTAGGTAATACCAGTTAAAATAGATTATCAGTTACAAGCGCATTTACTGCCGCCGCAGGAGTGGCTGGATTTTTTGGCTGAAGATTCACCTGAATCGGAGCCGGAATCAGCCACGTTTTTCTTTTTGCCACCTTTAAAATCCGTCTCATACCAGCCACCGCCTTTGAGGCGAAATCCCGGAGCCGAGAGCATTTTCTTTAATGCTGGTTTGCCACAGGCGGGGCACTCAGTCAGCGCTTCATCGCTGATTTTTTGCATCGCCTCCATTTCGTGGCCACACTCTTCACAACAATATTCATAAATTGGCATCGTGTTTACTCCTCCTCCGACACAATAAAGCGCAGGATTTTACCACAAGTTCCGGATAAATCCTCGTTCCCACGCTCCCGCGTGGGAATGCATATCTTCGTTGTGCTCAACAGGTAATCCAATAGTGAGCTTCAGCCCCGGTATGGGTTACCACGGGGGACCGTGGGAACCAGTGTAAACAGGGAACTTCAGCTGTCAGGTCGAACTGAGATCAACAGCTATACGTTTGCAGTCGATGTGACGTGCAAACTCTGCATTTTCGGGAAACTCCTGGGCAATGATCCAGATTTGCGGCAGATGCTCCAGTGTCGCCATCGACTGCAACGA
>DAOUQU010000015.1 GCA_030625445.1 Gammaproteobacteria bacterium | reverse complement strand
TGGCGGCATGAAGATTCATATCGCACGCTGGCTGACACTGATTAGCTATGCTTCACTGGTGGCAGTGGTGGTGATCTGGGTGATGCAGCTGGATCAGAGCAGGCAGCTTGCCATGTTCCTGATGGGCACTGTGCCGCTGCTACCGTGGGTTCGCGGGGTGCTGCATGGACGCCTGAAACCACATGTCGGCCTTGCCCTAACCGCCCTGCTCTACCTGACGCATGGCTCGGTCGAGGGTTTCACCAATGGAACCCTGCTGGGCTGGATCGAAGCGGCGATTGCCCTGCTGTTGATCATCAGCGCCTCCATGTATGTTCGCTGGACGGCAACAGCTGCACAGCAATGACGCTTCAGTATCCGCTCAAACTCTCCCACAGCCGGCAACCGGGTTTTGACAACTACCTTGCCAGTGGCAATGAAGAGGCGCTGGATACTCTGTTAAAGCTGCTTGAATCAGCTGACAGTACGGCCCCTCTCTATCTGTGGGGCTCACCCGGTTGCGGCAAAAGCCATCTGCTGCTGGCTGCGTGTCAGCTGATGTCCCGGCAGTCGCGCCACGCCATCTATCTCTCCCTGAGCGATATTGAGCAATTGTCGCCGACGATGCTGGGAGAGCTGCATCGATATGAGCTGGTGTGCATCGATGATGTTGAGAATATCTGTGCCGACAAGGCGTGGGAAGAGGCGCTGTTTCATCTCTATAACGCCATCTCGCAACAGCAGCACAAGCTGTTGATTGCTTCCAGCAGCAGCCCCGGCGACCTGCCGGCGGAGCTGCCGGATCTTGCATCAAGATTGCTATGGGGAGTCAGCTACCATCTGCAGCAACTGGATGACGCAGGCAAGCAGCAGTTATTGATACAGATGGCTGACGAAAAAGGCATGCGGCTTTCCGAAGAGGCTTCACGCTACTTGATCAATCGATACTCACGTAATATCAACAAGTTATCTGTTCTTATTGATAAATTAGATCATGACTCGCTGTCGCGTCAGCAGAAGCTGACGATCCCCTTCCTGCGCCAGTCAATTTCGTAGAAATCTATATTTTAATACCAATCTTCAATGGCAAGCTGATTAACTCTTTTAAATTCTTTAGTGTTATGCGTCACAAGAATGGCATTTTTGCTCAAAGCAGTGCCTGCTATAAGCGTGTCAAAAGGGCCAATAGGCATGCCCTTGTTTTCGAGATCTACCCTGATCATTGCAGCAGCCTTCGCCTCTTTCGCTGCAAAAGGAATAACGTCGATACGCGATATCAGGGCTTCCAGTTGCTTTTTTCTTTTCGAAGGGTTATTTGATTTTGCAATTCCCACTTCGAGTTCAAAGAGGGTAATCGCAGCGATGGATATATCATTCGGACTCCTGGATAATAATCTGTCGGGCACATTCCCAATGCCCTTGAAGAAGTAGATGAGTATGTTTGTGTCAAGAACATACATACTTTACAACTTCTCCCGAGGGGAGTCAGTTGCATGATTTGAGCGAATCTCTGCAAGTGGTGGAAAGTCATCTTCCCAGCTGCCCGCCAATTTGACGATATCTTCCGGCCATTCTGTCGATATTTTCTCCTGAATAATATTTGCAACCCATTTGCTGACAGACAAGTGACTTGATTTGGCAGCATTTTTCATTTTATTTTCAATCTCATGATCGAGATAAATGGTTACCTGGCCCACAGGAATGCCTCACTTAAACATGATGATATAAAATATATGTGTAATTATAATTGCATCTGTTGCTGCCGTCAAAATAGGACGCCAGCTAAAATTTTGCAGACAGAAAAGTGACATACCATCAATGCGGGTGATGTTTCGCCCTGCGTGACCAGGCGATGGCATAATCGAGACCACTGCTGATGGTTGTGAAGGCGACAAATACGATCATCGTTGCTACCAGCCAGGAGGGCAGAGAGACGATCTTTGCCAGAATAACCACGACCACCAGTCCGATCTGGGAAACTGTGTTGAACTTGCTGAGAAATGTCGGTTGCGCATCGATGCGGTCGACGCGGAAGTAATAGTAGGTTGCACCGGCAATAATCACAACATCACGCAGCATCACCAGGGCAACCAGCCACCAGGGGAGCAGCCCCATCCATGCGAGTGCGATGAAGCAGGAGATCAGCAGGAATTTGTCAGCGAGAGGATCCAGCACACCGCCCAGCCAGGTCTGCCAACCATAGTGTTTTGCCAGAAATCCATCCACACCATCCGAGACGCCGGCGATCACAAACAACACCAGCGTCTGTTGATACTCCTGATTCAACAGCAGATAGATAATCGGAAATACCAGCAGAATACGAAATACGCTGATGATATTTGGCAGTTGACGCAAATTCACTATTTATTCGTCTCCGGGGAACCTCTCTTCGAAATCATATCCCAGAGTCTGTTTAAAGCGCAATGAGATAAAATCAGCAGATCTCAATGACATCTGTTTCTCTGGTTCCCACGCTCCTCCGTGGTAACCCATACCTGCACTGGATATAACGAAATATGCATTCCCACGCAGGAGCGTGGGAACGAGGAAATGCTCATCAACTCTTCGGTTTTCTCTTTTTGCTTTTCCCTTTGTGATCGGAATCCCTGCGCTTATCGACATGCAGTTTTTTCCTGGGCTTTTTCTCTCCATCAGCCTTTGCACCATCCTTTCTGATTTTCAGCTGGGTTCCGCACACCCAGGTTTTTTTCAGCGTGCGGAAGATATCCCTGGGCATTCCCTGGGGAAGCTCGACGGTTGAATAGTCATCATGAATGACAATGCGGTTGATGTACTGGCTGTCGAGGCCGGCTTCATTGGCAATAGCGCCGACAATATTCCCGGGCTTGACGTCATTTTTGAGCCCGACCTCCAGACGGAAACGCTCCATGCCTTCAGCAGGCCCCGATGCCTGATGCTGCCGACGCTCGCCGGAGCGTTCATTGCCACTGCCCGCGGCAGCCCGCTCCCGGTTATCTCTGCCTTCTCTACGGCCATCTTCCCTGCCGTCCCTCCTGCTATCTCTGCTGCTATCTCTGCGGCCATCTTCCCTGTTTCCTCTCCTCCTTTCGCCGCGTGTATCATCTCTTCTACCATCCCGGCCCTGTGTTCTCTCACCACGGCTCTGCCTCGCTTTTTTGGGCTGATCTTTCAGCAGCAGCGGCACATCTCCCTGCAGCAGTTTTGCCAGTGCAGCAGCAATCTCGATTGCAGGGACATTGTGCTCCTGGTGATACTGTTCGACCAGTTGCAGATAAAAATCCGTCTCCTCCTCAGCGGCAATTGCATCCGTAATATTCTGTTTGAATTGAACAATGCGTTTGTCATTGATATCAGCAGTCGAGGGCAGCTGCATCTGTTCGATCTTCTTTCTGGTCGCTCTCTCGATCGTGTAGAGCATGCGTTTTTCACGCGGCGCAATAAACAGGATCGCGTCTCCTTCCCGTCCAGCCCGGCCTGTACGGCCAATACGGTGAATATAGGATTCCGTATCATGCGGAACATCATAATTGATCACATGACTGATACGCTGGACATCCAGCCCCCTGGCTGCAACGTCCGTAGCAACGACGATATCGAGTTTACCGCGCTTCAGCTGATCGACGGTGCGCTCACGCTGCTTCTGCTGAATATCTCCACTCAATGGCGCAACAGCATAGCCCCGCGCCTCCAACTTCTCTGCCAACTCAACGGTTGCAATCTTGGTACGCACGAAAATGAGTGTCGCATCCAGGGTCTCTGCCTCGAGAATACGCGTCAGGGCATCCAGCTTGTGGGTGCCGCTGACCATCCAGTAGCGCTGCCGTATCGTCTCGGCTGTCGCGGTCTTTTGCTTGATCGAGATCTCCTGCGGGTCGTGCAGATGTTTTCTGGCGATACGCCGGATATCTTTCGGCATGGTTGCGGAGAAGAGTGCAATCTGGCGGGTTGAAGGGGTTTGTTCAAGCACCCACTCGACATCATCAATAAAGCCCATGCGCAGCATCTCATCGGCTTCATCCAGCACCAGCGCCTGCAGATGATCCAGCTTCAGGGTTCCTTTGCGCAGATGGTCGATCACCCGCCCCGGTGTACCCACGATCACGTGAACACCGCGTCTCAGGGCGCGCAGCTGAATCTTGTAATCCTGCCCGCCATAGATTGGCAACACATGAAAACCACGCATGTGTGAAGCATAGCGCTGGAAGGCCTCGGCAACCTGGATAGCCAACTCCCTGGTAGGAGTCAGCACCAGCAGTTGCGGATGCGTATTTTTCAGATCGATGCGCGACAGCAGTGGAAGCGCAAAGGCCGCTGTCTTTCCGGAACCTGTCTGCGCCTGCCCGACGATATCGCTGCCTTCGAGCAACACCGGGATGGTAGCCGCCTGAACGGGAGAAGGCGTTTCATAACCGACTTCATCGAGCGCCTTGAGCAGTGCTTCACCCAGGGCGAGATCCTTAAAAGTGACCGTTGGAGAGGAGTTGTCAGACATCACAATAACCTGTGTCAGTGCTGGAGTTCAAAGCAGCGGGTGTTCCGCAGAGTGTGTTGATTACCACCGCACGTAGCCTCTCCCCGGGGAGAGGGTTGGGATGAGGGGATTCAGGAAAATTACTTCTCTTCAGCCTGCTGCGGCGTATAGGCCTTGATAGAGAGCGCATGCAACTCATCACTGCTGATCTGCTTTTCGACAGCAGCATTAACCATGCGATGACGCTGCAGCAGTGATTTCCCTTCGAATTGATCGCTGATGACCGTTGCCTCAAAATGGCGGCCATCGCCGGTGACTTCAACACCGGCCCCGGGCAGCCCTTGTTCGATGAGTGCTTTTACTGCATCTGTTTCCACAAAATGCTCCTGCTGATTGATAATACGCCCCTATTATATCCTGATTCACAGATCACAGCTCTCTTGCTTATACCATGCTAAACTCGTCACTTCGTAATTTCTCAATAACTCTGTGCATGTGAATAAAATGCTATCGCATTTAATCGTGGTCAGAAGACCACTCCTACATCTGAAGTCACATATAGAACCGTAGGAGCGGTCTTCTGACCGCGAAATGCACTAGTTATTGAGAAGTTACCAGGTCAGCTACTAACCTCTCCGCATAAGAATCCGGATCTCACACGTGAAAATAGATAAATACCTGTGGTGCTGCATAGTGCTGCTCTTCCCCTCTGCTGCATCAGCCTCGAGCACAGTCGAAACGCTTGACCTCACCGCCCACTGGGTTGGATATGCCTCACTGGCGATTTTTTTTCTCGCCTACCTGGTCGTCATGCTCGAAGAGTTCACCCAGATGCGCAAATCCAAACCCGTGATGCTGGCGGCTGGCATCATCTGGGCTCTCATCGCATGGATATACCAGGCGCATGGTTTTAACCATACGGTTGAACAGGCGGTACGTCACAATCTGCTGGAATATTCAGAGCTGATGCTGTTTCTGCTGGTCGCGATGACCTATATCAACTCCATGGAGGAGCGCGGCGTCTTTGATGCGCTGCGTTCATGGCTGATCCGCAGGGGCTTTGGCTTTCGCAAACTCTTCTGGATCACGGGCCTTCTCGCCTTCTTTATCTCGCCTGTCGCCGACAACCTGACGACTGCATTACTGATGTGTGCCGTGGTATTGGCCGTTGGCGGCAGCAATAACAAATTTATCCTGCTGGCATGCATCAATATTGTGGTCGCCGCAAATGCCGGTGGCGCCTTCAGTCCTTTCGGGGATATCACGACGCTGATGGTGTGGCAAAAAAACATCGTTACCAACCAGGGTGCTGTCGACTTCTGGGCTTTCTTTTATCTCTTCATTCCATCAGTGGTGAACTGGCTGATCCCGGCGACCCTGATGATGTTCGCCGTTCCCGATGGCCAGCCCGGCGGAGATGAAAAGCAGGTCAAAATGAAACGCGGCGGCATGACGATCGTATTTTTGTTCCTTGCCACCATTGCCACTTCCGTCAGTTTCCATCACTTTCTCTATCTTCCACCTGTCATCGGTATGCTGACAGGGCTCGCCTATCTGCAGTTGTTCGGCTACTACCTGAAGATCACGTCGCGTGCAAATGCGACGATTGCCGTCACCCATGAAGAGCTCGGCAACCCGGTTGCCTTTGATATCTTCCGCAGAATCGCGCGCGCCGAGTGGGATACGCTGTTCTTTTTTTATGGCGTGGTATTGTGTGTCGGCGGCCTTGGATTTATCGGCTACCTGGGCATGGCATCAGAGGTGATGTATAACGAATGGGGGCCAACAGCCGCAAACATCTCGGTCGGAGTGGTGTCAGCAATCGTCGACAACATTCCGGTGATGTTTGCCGTATTAACAATGATGCCAGGGATGTCAGAAGGTCAGTGGCTGCTGGTGACGCTGACAGCCGGTGTCGGCGGATCACTGCTGTCGATCGGTTCTGCCGCAGGCGTCGCCCTGATGGGACAGTCACAGGGGAAGTATACATTTTTCGGCCACCTGAAATGGACGCCTGTCATCGCACTCGGCTACTCAGCCAGCATAGCAGTGCATCTATGGATCAACGGGCATCTGTTTGCAGTTGCCGGCTAAACAAAATGATCTCATCGCGGTCAGAAGAACTACTCTGTTAGCATCAGGGTTTCATACTGGCGGTAGCCGGGCTCGCCGATTGGGCGCATTTCACCGATATGTGTGCGGAATCCGCCTGCTTTGCGGTCGGCAAAATAGAGTCGCATGGTTTCCGTGATCGCCGCAAATGCCAGTTGATCCCACGGGATTTGCGACTCGTCAAGCAGTTGAACCTCGAGACTCTCCACTCCCGGTTCGAAATGCGGAGATTTCAATGTGGCGCGAAACAGCATATAGACCTGATTGATATGCGCCAGCGTAAAAACACTGAAGAGGTCGATCACCTCGACATCGGCATTTGCCTCCTCCATGGTCTCGCGCGCAGCTCCCTCGGAGATGGTCTCTGCATTCTCCAGAAAACCTGCGGGCAGGGTCCACAGACCATGCCTGGGTTGGATGGCTCTGCGGCAGAAGAGAATTTTATCCTCGCACTCAACGATGCAGCCGGTAATGACCCGCGGATTTTGATAGTGAATCTTGCCGCAGGAGGGGGAAGTACAAATATCGCGCAGACGATTATCACCCTCGGGGATAGCTCGTTCGACAATTGAACCGCATTTCGGGCAAAAGTTCATGCTCATCTTCCCAATTTTTTCAATGCCGCATTCATGCCGTTAAGGGAGAATTTGACCACGCGTGGGCGACCCTGTCTGTTTGTGTACGTCACCCACATCTCACTGCCCCTTTGCATTTTTGAAATCAGCGTATCCCTGAGTCTCGAATTGACGATGCGGATCTCATCCCTCCCATATTTGTTAAAGTCTTTGCGCGGCACAATATGCAGCGGCAGAGTTCCATCGATCTGCATGCGCATGGGTTTGGTTGCATCGAGCATCTGCGCCCCTGTCAATTTGAACTTACGCGATCCCTGACGCCCCGATATATGCATCGAGATATCCTTCTTACCGCCCTTGATACTCCCTTGTGCCGTGGCAACACAATTGTAGCGTCCCGAACAGGAGACGCTCCATCTTTTGCCTGATTTTCCGATCTTCTGCCACCAGGATCTCGAATCCCGACGGGTGTTTTCCTGAATGATCTCTGGAATATGGGTATTCTGTGTAACGGATGGCCTCGGGGTCAATGTCGATGGCCGCCTCTTAACAACTGCCTTGCTGCTATCCCGGGGTTTCACTTCAGGCACCTTTTCAGCGATCTCTGTTTTTTGCGAACCGGCGCCCAGCTCATTCATTGCTGCCGTAGATCCCAGCAATGAATAGACGGGCTGTCTCCATTGCCCGCGGGTATTGAGATAGCTCAGTCGTAATGTTGTCCCTCTCCGAATTGCTGACATAACTCTTGCCAACACACGGGAATTTGAGATTTTGTATTCACTCTTCGAGAGCCTGACAAAATCCCTGCCCGGCAACAGTTTTATCTCCTTGTTTCTGTCAATTTTGATCCAGATGTTTTTTGATCCATTTACGATTTGCGCAGCAGCAATGTGCAACTGGTGCTGATGATTGCTGTCCATGACAATAGTGATGACAGGATAACCATCGATTGAGCCCCTCATCTTATAGGTTGTCGCGGCACAGGAACCATCAGCCGAACAACGAATCTGCCAGTTCCTGAATTTTTTGCTCACCCTGGACCTTGAGTTATCCTGCTGCACTCTCTGCTGAGGCTCCTTTTTGAGCTGTTCCTGTTTTTTACCGGCCTGTTCAGGCTCTTTTTTGACGGCGACTTTAACGACCGGTGGTGCACTGCCAAGTCTCTTCAGGGCGCCTCCCATACCCATCAGCGAGTATTCAGGTTCACGCGCCTGGCCACGAACATTGGTATAGAAAAGCTGGAGTTTACGGCCGGAGGCCATGCGGGAGAGAAGTTTGGTCAGCAGGGTGTTGTTGGCAACCTGGTACTCGGCTTTGTTCAGGCGCTTGAGATCACGCTTTGGTTTCAGATCAAATGCCGGGTTTTTATCAATACGAATGCTGATCTTTTTTGAGCCATCAAGATACTTCGCATCGGAGAGAAACAGTTTGCGATGAGTGCGATTTTTTCCTGTTATTTTTATCGATGGATATCCGTCAATGTCACCTCCCTGGCGGAAAGTTTTTGCTTCACATGCCGGGGAACCCTTGCATTTTACAACCCAGTCTGTGAATTTTTCCGAAGCCCCGATAGCGGCGCCAGGTGTCAGCAGGGGTATCAGCAGTAACAGGGTTAAGATTCTTGTTGTCATTTTAGGGCTGTCTTTTAAAAGTTGCAGCGTGGCTTCAGCTGTTTGGTTCATTCGAAGTTGGACAGCATCAGGCATTTCTGGTTCACTTGCAATAGATAATGCTTCTGTTGACACACAACAAACAATAGAACTATCCGCATGTAGAATAGAGAGATGAATAAAACCATACGTCAGCAGATTTTTACCCGCTTGCGGGATCAGAACCCGCATCCTACCACTGAACTCAACTACAACTCCTCATTTGAGTTGCTGATTGCGGTTATTCTCTCTGCCCAGGCGACAGATGTCAGCGTCAACAAGGCGACAATCGGGCTTTTTGCCATTGCTCCAACCCCACGGACCATGCTGGATCTGGGAGAACCGGGACTGCGCAAACACATCAAAACCATCGGCCTGTATAACACCAAGGCCAAAAACATCATCAAGACATGTCAGCTGCTGGTTGAAAAGCACAACAGTGAAATCCCTGATGATCGCCAGTCACTTGAAGCGCTGCCGGGAGTTGGCCGCAAAACCGCCAATGTGGTGCTCAATACTGCGTTTGGACAACCAACCATGGCAGTGGATACACATATCTTCCGCCTCTCCAATCGCATCAAAATTGCACCCGGGAAAACACCACTGGAAGTTGAAAAACGTCTGCTCAGACTCATCCCGTCAGAGTTTCTCCAGGATGCGCATCACTGGCTGATCCTGCACGGCCGTTATGTCTGCATCGCGCGCAAGCCACGCTGTGGTTCCTGTATCATTGAAGATCTGTGTGAATACAAAAAGAAAACTGAAGACTTGTAACCCTTGAATGGCCAACATCTTTACAAATGAATCAAATTTCAATCATGACTCTCGCAAAGCCGCAAAGACGCAAAGGTTCTTCTTGGCGAGCTTTGCGGCTTTGCGAGAGATTAAGAAGGTTTTCATCTCTTGCCAGGCTGAGACTTGGTCTCGCACGGTGTAATTTACACCCTGGGCCAGAATAAAGATGCCGGAACCGAACCTGCCTGTTGATGATCTGGTCGCCTGTCACAGCTGTGACCTGCTGCATGAGAAAACAGCACTGGGTGAAGGCGAAAAGGCCTGGTGCAGCCGCTGCGGCAGCCTGTTGTATCGCACCAATAACAATACAATCGAGATATCACTGGCTTTGACCATCGCATCGCTGCTGCTGTTTCTGTTTGCACAGCTGCTGCCGTTTCTATCGATCGATGTGGATGGAAATAAAACCACGATCTACCTGATTTCAACCATCGATACTTTGTCACAGCTTGATAATGTGCTGCTTGGCATTGCCGGCGCCCTGTTTCTGGTGATAATCCCTCTTGGGGTATTACTGCTTGACCTGTTGTTGCTCAGCGCGCTCTACAGCAACAAAAGACCGCTGACACTGTTTGCGCGGCAGCTGCTGCTGTTGATTGGACGCCTGGCGCCGTGGAATATGCTTGAGATTTTCCTGCTGGGAGTTCTGGTCACCATCGTTAAACTTGCATCAATCGCGGAAATCTCACTGCACCAGGGGTTCTGGGCATTTGTAGCTCTGGTGATGATCAATCTGTTCGTTTCGACAACACTGGAGCCGGAGGAGCTGTGGCAGGCCATCGACAAGCATTAACCGCAATGCAGGCGGGTCTTGCCTCCTGTCATGTTTGCGGCAAGCTGCAATCCTGTACAGCTGACCATTGTGTGCGCTGCGGCAGTCGTCTCTATCAGCGCAAGCCCTTCAGTGTGCAGCGCAGCTGGGCTTTTCTGATTACCGCACTGATTCTCTATCTGCCGGCGAATCTATACCCTATAATGAACACGACATCGCTAGGTGTAAAGGATGAGAAAACCATTATCGGCGGGGTGATTCTGTTGTGGAGTATGAAATCCTACCCGGTAGCAGTGATTATTTTCACCGCTTCCATCGTGATACCCCTGTTGAAGTTTCTGGTCATCAGCCTGCTGCTGTTCTCCATCTGGAAAGGCCACTCCGGCAAGCTGAATCAGCAGACACGGCTGTTCCGCATTATCGAATATATTGGACCCTGGTCAATGATTGATGTGTTCGTCGTCATATTGCTGGTCGCACTGATACAGTTTGGAGGAATCGCAACGGTTCTTCCAGGCTCTG
The DNA here is from genome assembly GCA_030625445.1 of Gammaproteobacteria bacterium. GTDB lineage: Bacteria > Pseudomonadota > Gammaproteobacteria > Chromatiales > Chromatiaceae > Sva-25. The sequence goes on along the minus strand of DAOUQU010000015.1, from coordinate 2,004 downwards.
CCGCCATGGCATTTGCAGGAATGGTGATAACGACGATGCTATCCGCGATCAGTTTTGATACGCGCCTGCTCTGGGATAGTGAATGAAGCAGACCCCGGAGAATAACAGCGACCCTGCTGCGCAACCCCGAACAACAGGCAGAACAAACCGGATTTCACTCATCTGGGTCGTTCCCCTGACTGCTCTGGTGATCTCATTCTGGCTCACCTGGCAGCACTATGCTTCACTCGGCTCCCTGATTACGATTCGCTTTGTCTCCGCAGAAGGCCTGGAAACCGGGAAAACAGCTGTCCGGTTCCGCAGTGTCGAAGTTGGCAAGGTCGAGAGCATGCATCTCGACAGCACGCTGCAACAGGTTATTGTGACTGTTCGCATCAACAAGGAGAGCAGAAACTTCCTCAATGAGAGCACCCGTTTCTGGATAGAGCGTCCACGTATCGGGCCCGGTGGAGTCTCCGGCCTGGGCACGCTCTTTTCAGGAGCCTATATCGCCATGTCAACCTCGGCCGACAAGAGCCTCGGCTATCAGGAGACTTTTACCGGACTCGAGGACCCGCCTCTAACCACCACCGATGAACCGGGACTGCACCTGCTTCTCACCTCTACTTCCGGCGCATCGCTCGCAACCGGAGCGCCGGTTCTATACAAGCAGTTTGAAGTGGGCAAGATCGAAAGCCGGCGTCTTGTCGACGATGGCCAGACCATTGCCTACGGGATTTTCATCAACGAGCCGTATGACCGCTTTATCAACAGCAACACCAGGTTCTGGGAGTTGGGAGCCTTCAAGATGGACTTTGGCGCGCAGGGCATGACCGTGGAGATGGAATCACTCTCTGTGCTCATTAGCGGCGGTATCTCTTTCGCCACTCCCAAGCGTCTGAAAGAGGAAACCCCGGTTGAGGATGACACCCTGTTTGAACTCTACCCGAGTCTTGAAGCAGCACACCTTGACCTGACCAATACCGAGTCTGCATTCGGATATATCCTCCACTTTGACGAGTCACTGCGCGGCCTGGGCATTGGTTCACCGGTCGAATACCAGGGTGTTCAGGTAGGTCATGTTGCGGATATCACTATCGAGAATAATGCCGAAACAGGAAAGCTGACCACACCTGTCCTGATTTTTCTGCACTCTGATCGAATTGGCAACGGCCTGGAAGAGAAGAGTATCCCGGCCCTGCTGGACAAAGCCGTCGCACAGGGATTGCGCGCACGCCTGCAATATTCAAGCTGGCTGACCAACCAGCTCTTTATCGAACTGGTCATGATTGACGATCCGCAGCATGCTTCTATCAATCCCGGAGATCCCTATCCTGACTTTCCGGCCATTGCCAGCGCCATGGGAGAGATTATGAATAACCTCTCTTCAGTAATCAGTAAAATCGACAAGCTCCCTCTCGAAGAGCTGCTCACATCGGCTAATGTGCTGATCCGTGATTTCGACAGCCTGGTGCGCAATCCTGCCGACGACGAACTGGGCGAGCAGCCGCAGCTGCGTCGTGAACAACTGCAGAGCGCACCGGTGCAGAGCCTGCTGAGCAAAGTCAATCATGCGCTTGACGGCCTCAACCCGATCCTTCATTCCGACAAGACCCAGGCGCTGCCTGCGCAGTTGTCCGCCTCGATCAGGAAGCTCAACAGCACACTGAAATCAGTCAAACAGATGCTGGAGGGCGACAAGGCCCGTTCACCACTCTATTATGAGATATCGACCACGCTCAAAGAGCTTACCCGCGCTGCACGCTCGGTTGGCAGGCTCTCCGAGACGCTGGATGAAAAACCCAATGCATTGATATTTGGAAATGATTAAGAAAACCACCCTAATAATTCTTGAGTGATCAACATCCTTAAAAATGAATAATATTTCAATCAGGACTCTCGCCAAGACGCCAAGACGCAAAGGGTTTCTTAGCATATTAGCGCTTTCGGGAGAGAAATAACCTCAGACTGACAAAGCATAAAGATCATATTTCTCTCACCGGGGCTGCAAAGGTTTTCTCAGCG
>DAOUQU010000312.1 GCA_030625445.1 Gammaproteobacteria bacterium | reverse complement strand
GCGATAGCGGGCGGAGTAACTCTCCCATTCGCTCTTGCGTTGTTCGACACCCTCATCGCTGATGCCTTTTTTCAGCTTCAGGCCTTGTGCGCGTTTGAGCTGTGCGGCTGAAAAATCCCGTTCACTGGCGAGTTGATCCATACCTGCTTTCGCTGCGGCAAGCAGGGAATCATATTGGCGGCAATCGAGTTGCGCCAGCAGGGTGTCGGGTTCGACGGTATCACCGACCCTGACCGGAATAGAGTCGATGCGTGCGTTGATCTCAGCCGAAAGGGAAGGGGAGTTGCGAGCGATAACAGTGGCGGGGGCGTTGTGGCGCGACTGCTGCAATAGATCTCCGACAGGACGTGTCGTAACCGGGACGGCTGTGAATGCACTGGCAGGGACAATTGCTGTAAGCAAGGCCATCATAGCAGCTCTGTTCATGATGACGACTCCGCCTGCTGATTGTTTTGCTCACACCCCGCATTCCAGGGTGAATCAGGGAGATCCCGGTGGCTGGCAAGCAGCGTTTTGCGGTGATTGTGAAGATAATCCAGCTTGGCGCGCAGAACGCTCTTTCCCATGCCGATGGTGAAATCGATGCCGGAGGTGTGGTTGCTGCACTCAGATAATGACTCGAGATAGTTCAGCTCTTCACTATAGTGAGTCTCCATCTCCGCGAGCTTCTGCTGCAGTATCTCTGTTGGCAGCAGGTGGGCAAAAAACAGCAGCACCATGGATTCGGACCTGAGCTGCTCCGACGCAGGCGTCCCGGCGAGCTCCGACAGAAAGCAGGCGCGCCCCTCATCGGTAACATGAAACAGCTTGCGGTCGGGATGCTTCTCTCCTGCCTCCACCCGGTGGCTGACATGCCCCTGCTCTTCAAGTTTCTTCAACGAGGGATAGATCGATCCAAAGCTTGCTCCGTGAAAATGATTGAAGGCGTTCTCAAACAGCTTCTTGATATCGTAGCCAGTGGCGTCTCCCAGGCAGAGTGCCCCAAGGCAGAGAGTTTTGACACGCATCACAGCACCTATGTTGAGTCAACATATATCAGAATGATATATATAGAGTCAATTGTCAAGCTGATGAGATATTGCATGCTGCAAATGTCACAATAGAGCCTCTTGCAAAACTTGTAAATAGTGAGTTTTGTCATCTCGAACGAATGTGAGATATCTTATTTATCAATCAGTTAAGATTTCTCCTTTCAGTCGAAATGACAGCTTTTGAGAGTTTTGCAAGAGGCTCTAAAGATGCAAAATAAAAATGCATGGCATACGATCGATAGATTTTCAGGATTGAAAAACGGGGATTAAAAATGAATAGCAGATCACTTTTAAACATGCTGCTGATGGTATCTATGTGGTGCGGAAGTCAGGCGATGGCAGGTGGGACGCTTGAACCTGTCGGGGATGGGACTCAGGAGATGGAATTTGAGTTAAAGGATCTTGAAAATCAAATTCATACCCTCTCAGGCTATCGCGGCAAGGTGGTGCTCGTGAATTTCTGGGCCAGCTGGTGCGTCTCCTGCATCAGAGAGTTTCCTTCCCTGGAACGGCTCAGCCTTGCCAGTGATGCAAGCAGGTTTGCACTACTTGCAATCAATGTACGTGAGGGCAGGGGAACCGTGCAACGGTTCAAGCGGTTGCAGGATTCCGGTGTCGGAATTTTGATGGACAAGAATGGCAGCGTAGCGGGCGACTGGGGTGTCAAGGTCTATCCCACCAGCTTTATCATCGATGCGAATGGGGTGGTCCGCCGAAAAATCATAGGAGAGACGGACTGGGACAGCAATAAGATTCATGACTACATTCAGGCACTGCTTTCAGCAGATGCTGCGGATTAGTCAGAGAGTTGGGCCAATTTGACTACTGAAAGAGTGGCTTCCCTGCCGCTCTGCCGAGACATCCAATGCAGGATGTTATTTGGGCAACTAACGTTTTTTCTGCTGGTGACAGAGCCCGCAGCCTACAGGGGTTCCTTTCGGTATTACCGCGTACTCCTCTCCTGCGGCACAGCCAGGCAGGCTGCCCTTGCTATCCTTGCACTTGATGACACGATGCTTGGCTGTACGCGACAGAACAGTACCCTTCAGGTCTGCGCCGTGGCAGGAGTTACAACCGGGTCCGTCATTTTTATAGCTCTTGTGATCGGTATTCCAGCGTAGATCCTCAACAAAAGGTGATTCCGGGTCATCTAAAACGTTCCCGGAACCATCAGTCAGTATTTCCAGCGTAATCGGGTCAACGCTGACATACCTATCCGATACAGGATGCATGCCGTGCGGCCCGTTATTGCCGAGTGGCACTGCAGCATCATCGTTTGGCGCATGGCACACCTGGCACTCGGCGATGTAGCCC
>DAOUQU010000199.1 GCA_030625445.1 Gammaproteobacteria bacterium | reverse complement strand
AGGGTCGCCTTCGGCGCGCACATGGAGTTTTTCAAACCACCCCTCGGCGCGCGGATGGATGTGGCTGATGCGGGTTTCGTCATAATCGACAATACCGGGGGTGCGGATCTCGATTTGCAGATCCTGGAGCGAGGCTTTTGCGGTGCGCAAGCCGAGGTTGTGCATCACCGTCGGGTTGATGCTGATCGCGGGATAATCTCCGTCACCGGCTTCGATGCCCTCATCGTAGACTGGCACCAGATCCATGCCCATGGGGGATTGTCCCGGTTCATCACGGCGATAGTTGGGATCCATGGGCGCCACCCAGTAGAGAATTTTTTTCTGTTTGGGCTTTTGTGCGCTTTTTTTGGGGGCTTTTTTCTCCACCAGATCCATGCCGCAGATCGGGCAGCTGCCGGGTTCATCACGCACGATCTGTGCATGCATGGGGCAGACATATTTAGGATCCTGGTGCTTCAGCGCATGTTCCATGGCCGAGTCATCGAGCACCTCGGCAAGTTGCTCTGTGGCAGGTTTAGCCGCGGCTGACGAGGTGCTCGACAATAGCATTATTAATCCAGCCGCAACTGCAACAGGGTGTGGGTGTAACATTATTTCTCTCCGGTGCTCATCTGCAATATAGGCAGAGAGGTTGATTTGAGACAGTTCTCAATAACTGCGTGCATACGCAGAAACGTAGGTCGGGTTTACGAAGCGCAACGGAGTGTAACCCGACGATTCCATGGCAATTCTGTCGGGTTACGCTACGCTAACCCGATCTACGCCTGGGTATCAGAGAGTCAGGAGAGGAGGTCGAAAATGAGGCAGGGGAGTATGCTGATAGAAGTGTACAGCGACATGTGCTATCCGGTCTGTAGCGGTGCGTGTAGAGCTTGCAGTAGCTGCCCCTGTTGAGACAGTAGCGGACAGCATCGAGCAATTTTGGCACTGCTGTTCACAGCAATTAGCTGTTGCCGATGTCTCCATATGGCAGTCTGCAGACTCCATCATCTGATCCACGAGCTTCAGATGCGCGCACGCTGACGAGGCAAAAGCGATCGCCTGCACGGAGATGCACAGCATCAGCACCATGGCGGCAGCACGAGAGATTTTGCGAGAAATCAGCATATGTTTTAGTCTAGCAGGTTTGTCTCTAACCCGCATGCTCTTGTATCCACTGCTCGATCCAGCGCGCCGGATGATTGCTGGAGAAGTGCGCCAGGGCTTCTCCTTTGCTGAAGAGGATGACTGTGGGAAACCCGCGCACCCTGTAGTGTCCTGCAAGCTTCATGTTCTCGCCCTCATCCACTTCGAGTTTGGCAAGCTCGACAGTGCCTTTGAAAGATTCGATGGCCTGGTAGAGGTGCGGTGCCAGGGCATGGCAGGGGCTGCACCAGTCGGCCCAGAAGTCGACCAGCACCGGAATCTGATGCGAGCGCTCGATCACTTTTTGATCAAACTCGTGCAGGTGAACGTCGTAGATGAGGTTGGTGTTGGCCATGGGGTGTCCGGATGAAATGCGTTTAAAGTTGCAGGATTTGTAACTATTCAGCACATACGAGTTCGTCACTGCTATCGGGCATATCTTTCGGAAAATGCCGTAAATACATCCATGTAGGCTCGTGTCGGCATCCATGCCTCCAACGTTTCCGCCAGATACACCCGATATCAGTGACTTATTTGCTGGTTTTAGAAGATGCTGAATAGTTGCCAGGATTTTAGCAAAATTTCGCGCCATTATGAGTGAGAGAGTAGAATAGATTTGGTTTTTTCGTTTGGAGTTAATAGATGTCCTGGCAAGCTGTTTCACGTAACTTTTCCACCACCAGAATGCGCCGTATGCGCAAAGATGATTTTTCCCGCCGCCTGATGCGCGAGACTACATTGACAGCCGATGACCTGATCCTGCCGATGTTTGTGCTCGAAGGGGAAGGGGTGCGTGAGCCGGTGGCCTCTATGCCGGGCGTGGAGCGTATGAGCATCGACCTGCTGGTGCAGGAGGCGAAGGAGGTCTATGCGCTGGGTATTCCCGCGATGGCGATCTTTCCGGTGACGCCCGCTTCGGCAAAATCAGAAGATGCCCGCGAGGCTTTCAACCCCGATGGCCTTGCGCAGCGTGCTGTTATGGCGGTCAAGGATGCGGTTCCCGAGTTGGGGGTGATTACGGACGTGGCGCTGGACCCTTTCACCACCCATGGTCAGGATGGCCTCATCGATGCCTCCGGTTACGTATTGAATGATGAGACGGTTGATGTGCTGGTCAGGCAGGCGCTCTCCCATGCGGCGGCAGGCGCCGATGTGGTCGCGCCTTCCGACATGATGGACGGACGCATCGGTTCCGTGCGCCAGGCATTGGAGGAGGCAGGGCATATCCATACGCGCATTCTCGCCTACTCCGCAAAATACGCCTCCAGCTATTATGGCCCGTTCCGTGACGCTGTCGGCTCTGCGGCCAACCTGGGTGCGGGCAATAAGTATACCTATCAACAGGATCCTGCCAACAGTGATGAGGCGCTGCACGAGGTCGCGCTTGATCTGCAGGAGGGCGCCGACATGGTGATGGTGAAGCCGGGCATGCCCTATCTGGATATAGTACGGCGCGTCAAGGAGAGCTTTGCCGTCCCAACCTATGTCTACCAGGTCAGCGGCGAATATGCGATGCACATGGCGGCTGTGCAAAATGGCTGGCTGGATGAGAAAGCCGTGGTGCTGGAGTCGCTGGTTTGCATTAAACGCGCCGGGGCGGATGGCATCCTCACCTACTTTGCCAAACGCGCCGCGCAGTGGCTGAACGATGAGTGATCGCTACGCGGTGATCGGCAATCCGGTCAAGCACAGTCTCTCTCCCGAGATCCATGCCGCCTTTGCCGCACAGACGGACGAAGATATCGAATATAACCGCCTGCTGGGAGATATGGAGGATTTCAACGGTGACGTGCGCGATTTTTTTACCCGCGGCGGATGCGGCCTGAATGTCACCGTGCCTTTCAAGCAGAAAGCCTGGGAGCTGATGGATGAACTCAGTGAGGGCGCGAGGATTGCGGGGGCGGTTAATACCATTACCCGGCAGGATAGCGGCAAGCTGCATGGCGATAATACCGATGGTGTCGGGCTGGTGCGCGATCTGAGACAAAATCACGGCTTCGATTTTAACGACGCCTCAGTGTTGCTGATTGGCGCCGGAGGCGCCTCCAGGGGTGTGATCCTGCCGCTGCTGCAACAGCAGCCGGCAAGTCTGATGATAGCGAACCGCACCGCAGAGAAGGCTGTGTCGCTGGCGGATCTCTTCAGCAGGCATGGTGAAGTCTGCGGCTGTGGTCTGCATGAGATAGGAAATCAACAGTTTGATCTGATCATCAATGCTACGGCAGCAGGATTGAAGGGAGATGTGCCGGCTATCCCTGACACCTGCCTGGCATCAGGTGGCTGGAGCTATGACATGATGTATGGCAGGGAGCCAACAGCCTTCGTCCGCTGGGGTGAGGCGCATCACGCCGGACGGGCTCTCGATGGCATCGGCATGCTGGTCGAGCAGGCTGCTGAATCCTTTTTCATCTGGCGAGGCGTGCGTCCGCACACGGCGGCGGTGATTAAGCAGCTGGGTTCTTCATGAGCCGCATAGCTCCCTCACCCTAACCCTCTCCCTGAGGGAGAGGGGATTGATCAGTGGTGTATTCACAAATACTATGAAAATCTATTTGATCGCTGTCGGCAACAAGATGCCTGCATGGGTGACTACGGCATACC
>DAOUQU010000388.1 GCA_030625445.1 Gammaproteobacteria bacterium | reverse complement strand
CAGCAAGCGCCAGAATGCGTTCTACAGAGGTCTCTGTCAGCAGACGCAGATGTTCGACCGGGAGATCCAGGCGCGCGGCGCGCAAACTGATCTGGTCGGCTGACTCTTCGCCGCTGACATAGAGTGTCGCGACCTGCTGCGACAAATTCGCCATGGTTTGTGTCAGCAGCGTCGACTTGCCGATTCCGGGATCACCCCCGATCAACACCACCGAACCCTCGACAAAACCAGCTCCGAGGACACGATCGAGTTCACTGATGCCACTGGAGAGGCGCACCGCCTGCTCTGCTGTGATATCGGTCAGGTTGCAGATTTGACTGCCTGTGTTTTCACCGGCGTAGCCAATCTTGCGACTGCTCCCTGTGGAGGTGACGGACTCCTGCAGAGAGTTCCATGCTTTGCAATCGGCGCACTGTCCCGACCATTTGTGAAACACGGCTCCGCATTGTTGGCAGCTGTACTGGATTTTTGCCTTGGCCATTTGTTATCTCCTTGAGTTCCAAATCGCGGTCAGATGACCGCTCCTACAGGTGATTCAGCAGGTCTTTTCCTTCATAGCGGAATTTCACGCGTGCGGTGAGGCGGCAGAAGAGTTCGTAGGAGATTGTGCCGGCAGCCGCTGCGACCTCCTCCACCGGCAGGCCTTCACCCCATAGAACCACGCTGGAGCCGACACGCGCCTGTGCAACATTGCGCAGATCGATGGTAATCATATCCATGGAGACCCTGCCTGCCAGTGCAACGCGCTTGCCATCGACGAGCACCGGGGTTCCGTTCGGCGCATGCCGGGGATAGCCATCGCCATAGCCGATTGCCGCAACACCGATTCGCATATCTTCAGGACATCGCCATGCGCTGCCATAACCAACCGCATCACCCTTTTTCAGCTCACGCACAGCGATCAGATGCGTGCGCAGTGTCATCACTGCCTGCAGTCCCTCGTCAGCTGCTGTGGTATCGCTAAAAGGCGATGCGCCATAGAGCATGATTCCCGGGCGCACCCATCCCACACGTGTCTGCGGCCAGTTCAGCAGGCATGCCGAGTTGGCAATGCTCACCTGTAAATCCGTATCGATACAGGGTTCAAACCTTTGCAGTTGTCGGGTCGTATAATCACTATTGCGATCATCGGCATTCGCCATGTGGGTCAGCATTCCAACCAGTTTGACATTCGGCAGCTGTCGTAATTTTGCGATGGCGTCGCTGCTCTCTTCAGGAGCTATTCCGATGCGGTGCATCCCGCTATCGACTTTTAGCCAGAGTACTAAAAGAGGATGACCATGTAACTCCGGGGGAGTGCGCGCTGACTTGAAGTAATTCTCCAGTTGAGTGATTTGAGAGAGGTCGTGAATGACCAGTTCAAAACCCCTGCCCTGGCACAGCCTGAGTTCGGCCTGGCTGGAGAAGCCCTCCAGAATAATGATCGTTTTGCTGATGCCCTCCCTGCGCAATCGCAGCCCCTCCTCCACCCTGGCAACACCATAGGCATCCGCATCGACGAGCGCCTGTGCGGATTCGATCAGCCCATGTCCATAGGCATTGGCCTTGATGGCAACAACAACGGGGCAGCCGATGGCAAGCTCGCGAACACGGAAGAGATTATGACGCATGGCGTCGAGGTCAATGCGTGCTACCGGTCCGGTCATTGCGAGTGAAACCAGGTCATGTCATTTCGACCGCAGGGAGATATTCTGTATTTGTGAAGGATCAGCATGTAATGCTCTCAAGGATTACCTGGTACGAAGTGTCATTGTGAGCGCAGCGAAACACTAATTTTGCTTGGAGCAAAATTGAACGCGCCCTGCGCGACCCG
>DAOUQU010000323.1 GCA_030625445.1 Gammaproteobacteria bacterium | reverse complement strand
TTCACTGTTGGGCATGGAGTCGTTATAACCTTGTATGCGCACATCAAGCGGGTGACTGAAATCCAGGTGCACATCCCGCTGCGGAAAGGCAATCTCGATGTTGGCGGCGATGAGTTTTTCGTTGATCGCTTCATGCAGTTGGCTGGTTGTCTCGAGACGATAGTCGACCGATTGCAGAAAGCAGCGCAATTTCACGGTCAGTGAACTATCGCCAAAACTCTCAAAGGTGACGGATGGCTCCGGCTCTTCCAGTACGTTGTTATTTTCCCGTGCAACCTGGAGAATTAATGCCATCGCAGTTTTGACGTCACTGCCATAGGCGATGCCGACCGGCAGGATGATGCGAACCGTCTCATCAGTCAGCGACCAGTTCAGCAGGCGACCGGTAATAAACTCCTTGTTGGGTACCAGCAACTCCTGCCTGTCGCGGGTGAGAAGCGTCGTTGCGCGGATGCGGATGCGGGTGACGGTGCCGGTCGAACTATCAGCGTCGCTGCCGGTTTCACCGACAGTGACAAAATCACCGACCCGGATGGGACGTTCGAAAAGAATAATGATGCCGCAGATGAAGTTGGCGATGATCTCCTGCAGACCAAAGCCGATACCAACACCAAGGGCAGCCACCATCCACTGCAGTTGTGACCATTTCACGCCAAGATTGCTGAATACCATGATGATGCCGATCGTTGCTATCATGTAACTGGCCAGTTTGGTGATCGCGTAGCGGTTTCCCGCCCTGACGCCAAACGACTGGCGTAGTACGATCTCAAGTAGAGCGGGTATGTTTCTTGCTGCAACGATGGTGACAACAATGAGAATGATCGTTAGAGCGATGCTGCCAAGTGTCACCGCAACATGTTGCTCTACCCCGCCGATGACATCGGTGTAATGCCACAGGGTGATCTCATCGAATATCGTGAAGGCGGGCAGCACATCCGACCAGATTAGCCATAATCCGATGATGGCTGCAATAATGAACGCCACATCGAGGAGTTTGCGGCTCTGCTGGGTCAGCGTGGAGAGATCGAACTCCTCCTCTTCGGCCTCAGCTTGTTCATTATGCTCGCCGGGCGATATCTTTTCATCATCATCTGCTTCCTTCTTGTGATGTTTCATCAACTCCTTGAAAGCAAGCCGGCGATGCGACAGCACCAGCCAGCGTATTGCCAACTGCTGCACGACAACAAGAGCAAGAGCGAACCACAGGGTTTGAAGAAGATGGGATATCAGAATGCCTGCACTGTAAATAAAGCCAACAACAGTGAGTGTGATCAGAGCGGCCGGAATGATCAATAGCAGAGAAGCCCACAACAGTCGTTTATTAAGGAAAAGGAAGTCGGGAAAACGATGCTGTAATTTCTGTACGGCACTTTTGGAGCCAAACAGGCGGTAAAAGAAAACTCCAAGCAGCACCAGTGTCAACATGATCGATGCGCGGCCGAGCCCCTGTTCCATTGGGATGTCGCTGTAATTGAATGAGGTAATGGTGATGAATATGGTAGGCACAAAACTGAGCATGAAGCGCTTGAATTCATTTCGCAGCAACTTGACGCTTGATTTTGGCCACCGGAAATGCATTGCAGCAAGCCCGCCGGGCATGCAGATGATGTAGAAACTGCGTAAGTAAAAAAATATCAAAGCGGTTTGCAGCAGACTGTCGGAAACGGCTTTTGAAAAGGCTGTAGCCTCTGTTGAGAGTCCCATTTGCCAGCCGCTGACAGCCATCAGCAACGGCCAGGGGAGGGCGAGCAGCAGAGAAGCAATCAGCGCCTTGAAGGTGTAGGAGAAATGATCCTCCAGCGGTTTTCCAACAGGCTTGCCGCTCTTTTTAATAATGCGGCGCAATCGACCACAATTCAATCTGAGGATAATAAACAGAATCACTCCTACTCCAAGCACTGGTGAGTCTGTTGCACTGGAGAGCAGCGCATGAAAAGTTTCAAGCCACAGGGAGGGGTTAAGCAGCCAGCTGAACTGTTTTACAGTCAAAGGGATGTTTTTTAGAGTTGGCAGAGGCGCATTGCGCACCCACAGCAGATGTTTCGACAAAAATTGATTGTAGTTCTCAACGGATTCGAGGGTCTGCCGGTAGGCGCGATCCGCCTCCTCCAGAGTTTGCAAATAGGCACTGTCGAGAGCAATGGCCTTGACCAGTAAATCCCTGCGGCTGGTCGCCAGTTTGACAAGATCAGCATGAATGCTCTGTGCCTCCTGCTGCGGAAGTTCTGCAGTCAACTCAGTAATGTAGTGGTCGACATTCTGCAATTTTTGGTATTCTTCGATGTTC
>DAOUQU010000163.1 GCA_030625445.1 Gammaproteobacteria bacterium | reverse complement strand
TGCTGCAACCGCCCCTGATCTCCCTGGCGGGAATAAAGATCGACCTCAGGTAAGCCCTGATATCCGCATCGGGATTCCACGCGACGCTGCTTTCGGATTCTATTACACGGGTGATCTCGATGCGCTGCAGCGCGCAGGCGCCGAGTTGATATTTTTTGATACACTCTCAGACTGGCAGTTACCGCAGGTTGACGCTCTCTTTATTGGAGGTGGTTTCCCGGAGAGCAGCATGCAGGCGCTTGAAGCCAATAGTCGTATGCGCCAACAGATTGCTGATTTTGTCGAGGCGGGGAATCCAGTCTACGCCGAGTGCGGCGGTCTGATGTATCTGTGCCGTTCTATGAGTTGGAATGGTAAAATATGCGAGATGGCGGGTATAATCCCCGCTGATGTGGAGATGACGCAGCGTCCCCAGGGGCGCGGATACGTGCGGGTCGAGGAGACGGAAGCCCATCCCTGGCCGCATACTGATATGCAGGGAGGTGAAATTCCTGCGCATGAGTTTCACTATTCAAAACTTGAAAATATTGCCGTGCCGCTCGATTTTGCCTACAGAGTAAGGCGTGGATTCGGCGTCGATGGCAGTAATGATGGCATTGTCTACAAGAATACCCTCGCCAGTTATACGCATCTTCGCGATGTAGAGGGGCATCATTGGACGCAACGCTTTGTTAATTTTATACGCGCCTGTAAAAGAGAGGATTAAATGTTCAAGGTAACACCGGCAGCAGCGACACAGATTCAGGATTCAGCATCAAATGGTGGCGCTGAGGGTATGGCATTAAGGTTGGCGGCAATCAAACATGATGACGGCTCCTACGACTACAAAATGGGCTATGATGAAGTCAGCGAAGATGATATTACCTTCAAATCTGAAGAGGTAATGATCGTCATAGCTCCTGAATACGTCCCGCTACTTGATGAGACTACACTCGATTATGTCGAGATGGACGATGGTCAGCAGCAATTCATCTTCCTCAACCCCAAGGATATCAATTTCGTCCCGCCGCAGATTGCGTAGGTTGATCGTCTGGTCGCCTCCCAGGCTATTCAAGTGACTCTTGCTTCCCAGGATGCCCTGCGCATCAATGTGCTGCTCGCCAACAAACCCCAGGCGATACGCATTCACGAATCCAGCATGACGGTGTTCGGCCTCTCTGAAAAAGGGGAGCTGAAAATCGAGCTGAATCCGGACTGCCGGGATGAACAGTACATCAAGAAGGTCAAGGAGATGCTCTCCGGATATGTGCTGGGGTCTCCCGGCGGTTATCCGGTCTATCTGCAGCGCTGGACGCGTATGGGGCAGATGCGGGATGACAATCTTGAACAACTGCTGCTGCTGGGTGAACCCGAGGCAGTTATTGCACTGGCCTGTGCATCGGGGCTCAGCGATGAACTTGCGCGCAGAGCATGGTGGGTACAGGAAGATGCCGAAAATGCACGCCGCATGCTCATCAGTGATGCTGTCAGGCAGGGCTCAATGGGGACTGTTCTCGCCGCCTACCTGGTTGAATACCTCCCTTTCGAGAGCGAGCCGGAGCAGATGATGATGACGGTCGCCCTGGTGCTGCAGCCGGGACTGATCGATGCTGGTATGAAAGCCGATCTGTGGAAAAAATCGCAGCGAAAAAACCCCTACCTGGTTGGCTTCCTCTCCTCTTGCGAAGATTCAATTCCTGACCAGCAACCTGCGTCAACACACTATCTGCAAATCAAGTCAGCTCTCGATGGTGAAAGCGAGAATGCAGTTGCGCAGCTGCTGTCGCGTGTGATGTCGCCCCCCGGCCAGGCGTTTCTAGCCACTGTGATCAAGGTGCTCACTAAACCGGTGACCCAGGAGATGGTGACCACCACCCTGGATGTGTTGGCAGACTACTTCTCCGCCATGCGGCCGGATGGGGTCGTCGATAAAACCCTCGATGAGCTCGAGCAGGATGCAGCCGGCTACATAAAAAGCAGTCCGCCTGAAGCAGATAGTGTCTTGCGCAAGTGTGGAGATTGCGAGCAATATCTCTACTCCATGCGCCTCTTGTCAGGCGTGGGCTACGGTGTCATCCGTCCCTGCCTGGGTGATTCCACAGCGATCGGTTCCCTGATGAGACGCAAGCTGGAGCCTGTCATGACGCCGCTACTGCAGCATCTCCAAAAGCTGCAACAGCGGTGAAATTTTGCGCTCCTGGATCTATAAAACGCCCAGTAATCTCAGCACAACGACGATGACGATAACTGTTAAAGCTGTTCCTATAAGACCTCTTACCATTTTCTTCACCTTATCAAAGTTTATGTGGAAAAATTGATCAGCTTTTTCGTTAAATCAAGCTGTCTGTGCACAGCAAAATACGCTATCGAAGGAGTATATCAGGGATTTTCCACTGTTGTTTATCGTGTGGCGTGATACGCGCTACTTATTGACGCCCAACGGTCTGTCATTGCGAGCGGGCACAAAAAAAATTTGACTTTCTCATTTTGGATGACTAGGCTTTAACGCAATCAATTTATAACGACTCTGGATTCAAAGGATGATGAATCTTTATCGACACTGGATGTTTTTTCTTGCGGCTCTGTTTCTGTGCAACAGCTCTGTTGCCTATTCATCTGCTTCTTCAGCTGAACTTCAACTCCAGTCGCTGAAATCCACACTGCGTTTTGCCACCTGGCAGGGCATAGAGCCTGACAAGTGGGCGACACTGTGGCTGATCAAGCGTCATCTCTCTACAGACGCATATTTCCTGCTGACTCCTCCGGGCGTTGCACTGTCGCAAGACGCCGTGGCATTTGGCGTTCAGGGAGCATCACTGCGCCGCGCCAACCATGAGTCGATGTTTCGCCGCCTGAAACAGGCGATGAACCTCGACAGCAAGGCGCTCGATGGACTTGACCAGATCATCCATGATGTCGAGGTCAATATCTGGGACGCGCCTGCGCACCTGCACTCCAGCTGGTTTGAGAGCATGTACCGCCAGCTGCAGGCGCGTTATGAGCGGGACCAGGTTCCCATCGACTGTTACCTGGCTTTTTTTGATGCTGCCGTGCGACTGCTTTCACAACCTGATGCGCAGCTGGCTGACTATGCGGAAAAGCTCTCTTTGAAAACAGAGTGTCCCGGATTGCAGAGGCATCAGCCGGATTTTGTTGCTCAACTCGATCATCTGGAGATACTGCGCGAGATCAGCCTTGGCAAAAAGGTGGTGTTTGTCGATACGCGTGAAGATGAAGAGTTCAACGAAGTGCATCTGCCGGGCGCGAAAATATTGCGCCTGCGTGATGTCAACGCTGAAACTGTCAAACACTTCCTCGATGCAGACCTGGTCGTGCCCTATTGCGTCAAGGATTTCCGCGGATTTGAAGTCGCAAAATCGATGAAACAGTTTGGGATCAAACATGTGGCCACCCTCAGCCCCTATGGATTGAAGGGGTGGCTGAAAGCAGATCTGCCTGTTGTCAGAGCTGGCGCAACCACCGAGCAACAGGCGGTGCAAGCGTTGATGCAGTGCGCCATGGAGCCGTCCGTGTGCCTGAAGGAGAATCAAAAATGAACAGGGATGCAAACAATAAATCGGAAATAGGATGTGCTGAGACACGAAGCGCATCGAGGTCGAGTGATGCGCTTCGTACCTCAGCACATCCTATAACGACAGTGTCTCTATTCAACACCATTTACAGATTGCTTGATCAGTGGCTCTATCTACTGCTGCTGGTGGTCGTGACCCTGCCCGCAATGATCTGGCTTCAACAAACGGGCAGCCTCACGCTCTATTTTTCACCATCAACACCGCCGGGGCAGTTGCTCTATGTGCTGTCAAAGTTGGCCGGTATGTATGCGTTGCTGTTTATCGCCCTGCAGATCATCGTGAGCCTGGCGGGCAGGCTGAAGCCGGCTTTGGTGTATCGCTTGAGACTGCTGCATCCACTCCTGGGGACTTTTGTGGTGTTGCTGGCATTGGCTCATGCGCTGTTGTTTTTCACGGCGGTCTCGGTGCGACAGGGTGATCCGGCGTGGGGACTGCTGTTTCCTGGTTTCCGCGATTTCTATCACACCCATTTGACCCTGGGGGTGTTTGGGCTGTGGATTTTGATTGCGGTAGTGATCAGCGGGATCGCACGCTTTATCAACAGGAGTTCCGCCGCGCGCATGTTGCACCGGGGGTACTGGGCATCCATCACGCTGGTCTATATACATGCCCTTGCTGTCGGTACGGAGTCGCAGTCCCGTCTGGGATTGGCTCTTTACAGCACACTTGGAGGAGTCGTCCTGATGATGCTGGTGATGTGGCTCATCAGGCGCAACAGAAGAGTGGCCGTCGCATCATGATGACGATGAAATATGCTTATATAGTATTGGCGAGACGAAGTATTAGACAGATGAGGCATGAAAAAAATC
>DAOUQU010000282.1 GCA_030625445.1 Gammaproteobacteria bacterium | reverse complement strand
ACATCGTCGAAGATGCGCTCCACGTAGTCAAGAAAATAGGGGCGCAGTGGATGCCTGGCAACCTGGGAGACCTGCCACGGGGTGAGCTTTGAGAAAATTGTGCGGGTCAGCTCCCGACTCTTTGACTCCAGGGTTGCAATCTCGTCCTGGATATTGATCTCCGCGTCACTGCCAACATGACGCAGTTCATCAATTTTCGCCTCGAGTTCAGCGATCGGCTGTTCAAAATCGATAAAGTTCAGGTCCATAAGACAATCCTGGGTGTGGTAAGTTCTCAAAAAGCCACTGCATAGCATGCATATTGTCACTTCTCACTTGGGTCAAAATGAAATGACATCTAAGCCTCTTGCAAAACTCCATAATTCGTCATTCCGGCGAAGGCCGGAATCTATAGAATCAACCACTTACAAATCGAGAAAATGGATTCCGGCTAAAAACATGCCGGAATGACGGATTTTTGCAAGAGGCTCATCTATTCTATCAATTGTCTATTCAACACACCGAGATAATGGGTTGTTAGCCCGAGTGTTTTTAACCTCTTGTAGCATGATAACCAACCTGGATAGACTTTTCACCCAGAAATTGACGCAACTGGTGTAACAGCGTGTCGCGTGGAGCCACCCGCCACACATCTCCAAGCTTCAGTTTACCCTGATACTGTTCACTACTGTAGTCCAGCAAGACCTGGCACTGACCACCCTGAAAAGGCTTCAGCAACCTGCCAAGATCACCAATCACCTCCTCCAGTGAGTGACCATTGAGATTTTGCGGATTGATGTCGAGCGTTAAAACTGACGCATGCAGCATGCGCGCCTCCTCAACCTCGACTGCGCGCACAGCCCGTACGCTGAGCGAATCACGATAATCATCATGGATCAGGGTTCCCTCGATCATCAAAATTTTATCTGCAGCGAGGATCTCCTGATGCGCTTCCAGTGCTTCGCTGAAGAAAGTTGCCTCGATACGCCCGGTGCGATCATCGAGCAATACGCTGGCCATCATCCCGCGGCGGCTCTCTCTGCGGTTGATCATCATGACAAGCCCGGCAATGCGCACCTGCACCTGGTTGCGGCGGCCATCTTGCGGCAGGCTCAGCTTGTCCAGCCGGGTGACACCCAGAGACGCCAGGTCGCTTTCATAGCGGTCAATTGGATGGCCTGTCAGGTAGAGTCCAAGGGTCTCTTTCTCGCCCTGCAGGCGCTGCTCATCCTGCCAATCATCCCGTATCGGGATCAGTTTTGGATCAATCGACTGCTGACTCTGCGATTCACTCATACCGAAGAGATCGTTCTGTCCCGCCGCCTGATCAGACTGCTGCTGCTCGGCCATCTTCAGCGCCATCGGGATCTGCGCAGTCAGTGAAGCACGATTTTTACCCAGCTTATCCATGGCGCCGGCGCGGATCAGCGCATCCAGCACCCGTTGGTTGACCTTTCTCAGGTCGAGACGCTGGCAAAAATCGAACAGATCAGCGTATGGCTTTACGCATGAATCCTGACAGCGCGCCTGAACGATCTCATCAAGTGCTGACTCCCCCACCCCCTTGACCGCACCGAGCCCATAGATCACCGCACCTTCATCACTGACCGTGAACATATAGTCAGAACGATTGACATCGGGAGGCAGCACCTCGAGCCCCATGGAGCGGCACTCTTCGATGAAGGTGACGACCTTGTCGGTGTTATCCATATCGGAGGAGAGCACCGCCGCCATGAACTCTGCCGGATAGTGCGTTTTCAGCCACAGCGTCTGGTAGGAGACCAGCGCGTAGGCCGCCGAGTGGGATTTATTAAATCCATAGCCGGCAAATTTCTCCATCAGGTCAAAAATATATTCAGCGGTCTCCTCTTCGACATCCCTTTTGAGCGCGCCCTCCATGAAGATGCTGCGCTGCTTGGCCATCTCCTCCGCCTTCTTCTTGCCCATGGCGCGGCGCAGCATATCGGCGCCGCCCAGCGTATAACCGGCCAGCACCTGGGCAATCTGCATCACCTGCTCCTGATAGAGGATGATGCCGTAGGTGGGCTCGAGAACCGGCTCGAGATCGGGATGCGGATAGTCAACCTTGGCGCCGTGTTTACGCAGCACGAAGTCATCCACCATGCCCGACTGCAGGGGGCCGGGGCGATAGAGCGCAACCAGCGCCGTCATATCACCGAAACTGTCGGGCTTGAGCTTGCAGATCAGCTCCTGCATACCACGCGACTCAAGCTGAAATACAGCCGTGGTCTTGCCTGTTTGCAGCAATTTGAACGCCTCCCTGTCATCCATCGGGATTGCATCGATATCAACAGCCGGCTCTTCCTGCTGCTTGCGGCGGTGATTGATAGTATGCAAGGCCCAGTCGATGATCGTGAGCGTGCGCAATCCCAGGAAGTCGAACTTGACCAGTCCCACAGCCTCGACATCATTTTTGTCAAACTGTGTCACCAGGTTGGCGCCGTCAGCCTCGCAATAGAGCGCTGTGAAGTCAGTCAGCACTGTCGGCGAGATCACCACCCCTCCGGCATGCTTGCCGGCGTTGCGCGCCAGTCCCTCAAGCTTCAGCGCCATCTTGATCAGCG
>DAOUQU010000326.1 GCA_030625445.1 Gammaproteobacteria bacterium | reverse complement strand
TGTTGATGCCGCTGCTGATCAGCAATGACGGGGCTATATGCCTGTTCGGCGATCTCATTAAATTTGTTCCAGATGGCCTCCGGAGCAGGGCCGCCTTTGCGATCCAGCTGGCGCCACTTGTTTCTGAGGTCACGCACATTGCGGGCAAGTTCTCTTGCAGGCAGTCCTGACTGAATCAGCTGTTGCATTTCACTAATCAGATCATCACGGACGTGATCGCTGCCGAAGCGCTGCCAGTCCTGCAGCTCCGAGAAACGTCCCTGCAGGCGATGATAGGATGCTTTGCGTTGGCGCAGCTCTGCTGTCGCCAGCTTCTCGAGTCTCTTCAGAACCTGCTGTGCTCTACTGCGGGCGGCGCCTGCAGTATTCAGTTGCCCCTGGTCCAGGGCATTTCCAAGCTGTTGAAGGAGCTGGTCCAGCTCGGCTTCGAGATTTGCTGCAGAGTCAATGTTTGCCTGCAGATGATGTTTTGCCTGTGAGAGATATTGGTGGAAATGTCCCTTCATGTCGGCATCGGGCTTCGATGTCTGTGCCCGCCAGCGGGATTCAATGGCCTTTATACGGGACGCTGTCAGCTGAGCGTCATTTGTGGTGAGGCTTTGCGTATCCGCAATGATGGCGTGTTGATGTGCATGCTGCTTGCGGTGTTGACCAATTTGCCCACGGCGCAGTGCAAGTTTCTGCTGCGATTTATTGAAGCGCTCCTTGAGCGCCGGGCTGACGGCGTCAAGCTCCTCTTCAAGCTGTTGCCAGCTGTTGCGCAGCATCCACTCAGCAGCCTCGACTTCATTCAGGTTCAGTGACGGTGCATTGGCATTCTGCTCTAAATCAAGCAGCAGCGCATCGCTCTGCTCGCAGAGTTCGCGCTGATGATCCTGCTGCGCCTTGCTGTTTTGCGACTCCTCGATGGATTTGCTGATCTGCAGTTGTGCGTTGCTGAAGCGGGTTTTCAGCTCCAGGGGGGCATCGGCGCCAACCTTCTCCCACTGCTGGCAGAGTTGATGCATGATCGTTTGATCCGGTTGCTGAAGTGAAGCAAGATGTTCGACTTGATCACACAACTGCTGCTGCAGATGCGGCAGCTCCTGCAGTGAAGTCTGTTCCTCTACCAGTTCTCGCGCACGGCGCGCGACGCGTTTGTTTTTGCCCCGCGCCTCCTTAGCAATGCGTTTCAGCGTGGAGAGCCTGGTGATGCGTTCCAGCGCCTGCAGGCGGATATTGGTGTCTCTATCCGTGAGAGCGACCTCACTGAGCAGTGCAGGTGTCTGCATCTCTTCAAGCGCCTGCAGCCGGACTTCAGACGATTTGCTGTGGCGAATCAGATACTCCGCCATTTCAGGATTGCCATGCTCTTTCAGCACGCTTTGAGTCTGCTCGACAGATGCAGCATCTTCACTCTGTGCAAGCAGGTACCAGAGACGCCTGCCGGCTGCACGGGAGACGGATGCGTCGGTGTCACTCTCTGCAATATCAAGCAGCAGCTCTACATCAGTAACGCGCCGCAATGCCTGACAGCGAATCCCGCTATCCGCATCGTGGAGAATGACCTCGACAAAATTGGGGTCGTCAGCCGACAGCAGCTGGACTGCTTCAGCGCGAATATCCCGGTTTCGATGCCGCCATTTTGGTCGGAACAACTTACGCCACATGAGAGTCCTGTTTTTCCATAAAAAGAGTCAGCGCAAGTAGACTGTCTCAGACCTCAGATGTCAAGGAGATGGTTGATTGAGATGATGGGTGAGATGTTGAACAATTGCCGGGATTGCCGGTTTTGTAATCAATTGTGAATTGTTATCCACAGATGAACACGGATGCACACAGATATTGTTTTTCATTCCTCGATAATACTTTGCTGTTTAACCTGTCATCCCGAGGGAAGAGAGGTACGAAGCTACCGCATCCTGCTCACGCCCCTCACCTACATCCGTGTAGGCGAACGACGAGGGATCCTGTGGTATAGAGCACTAAGATCTCTCTGCCGTACACGGATGTACAAATGCCGTGAGGGCAGGACGCACAGGAACGGCCTTCGTCGAGATGACAAGCCAGCAACTGAAGAATTCTGTTTTTCATCTTTTTATCTGTGTTTATCTGTGTTCATCTGTGGATAACAATTCACAATTGATTAAAAAACCGGAAACCCCGGCAATAGTTCAACATCTTCCCCATCATCCCAATCAACCATCTCCTTGACATCTGAGGGCTGAGACAGTCTACTTGCGCTGACTCTTTTTATGGAAAAACAGGACTCTCATGTGGCGTAAGTTGTTCCGACCAAAATG
>DAOUQU010000277.1 GCA_030625445.1 Gammaproteobacteria bacterium | reverse complement strand
GGGGTTACAAGGAGTTGATCGACCATAAAAAAGTCGTCCTGACCCAGAACCATGGCTTCGAGGAGTTCGAGAAGCAGATCAAACAGCTGGGGACGGAAGCACTGGTGGATGCGGAGCAGGAGCTTTCCAGCGAGCAGCTGCGGCTGCGGCTGCGCAATCTTGATCTCATGAAGCAGCTCAATCCGCAACGGATCTTCTCCATTCGTATTCCTGAAGAGAAGCTGTTAAATAACTGGACAAGCACTCTTCGTCCAGCTGACCTGAAGTCAATGAAAAAGCAGCGGCAGCTGGAGCTGCTGAACCTGATGCTGCCGACTCGCCTGTGGCTGACAGAGCCAGATGCCGCAGCAACAGCGGCATTGAAAAATGTCGTCAGCATAGCGCTGGATAAAGATAGGGATCAGGAGCAACTGACCGAGCCCTATTTTAAACTTCTTGAGCAAATCAGCGGCGACATCTATACAAGGTCTGACGGGCAGCTGCAATTCGACGAGTTTACTGCAATCTATCCAATTGGCTCACTGAATCAGTACACCAAATACAAGGGACGCCAGATCCCCCTCTACCCGACGCCCGGCAAGTGGCTGCTGACAACTCATCAGCGCAGTAAAACCGTGGATCATATTCCTACGGTATCAATTTATAGTTATTCGCCCTGGATTCCCTACATGCATGTGGGGAAAAAATTGCACAACTCCTTTCACACCCTGTGGTGGCGCATGTCGCCATCGACCAAGTTTCTGCCTGATGAACTCAAGCAGGGCAGCAGCAAGAGCAGGGAGGGGGAGGAGCACGATTTCATGTGGCTGTTGTCACGCGGCCCCATGTCCCATGGCTGCACCCATGTCAACACCGGGCACATACTGGAGCTTCGTCAGCTTCTTCCGGCTGAGACTGAAGATCTCTACAAAGTCGAGTTTTTTCTGAACAAATCCCATCTCTTTGATGTATTTGACATCGATGGCGACATGCAGCCGGAAGTGATGGGGGTACGCTACTTCGTGGCGTTTTCGCTGCGTAACAAGCGTGCGGATAAACTGCGCGCTCCGATCGAGCGCAAGGCTTTCTACGAGTGGCTCTACGGTGGAGAGCTGGAATATGATGAGCAGGGCCACGCTTATTTCAAGCAGATCAAGGACACGCACTATATCGGGCGTCGCGCCGTCGATGGCGCTGAATATAAAGAGATCCCGCTCTATGAAGCCGCCTATCAGCCGCAGAAGCTGCAGTTCTACAGCATGGTGAACATTCCCTTTGCACGGGAGCTGCGCAAGCTGGGGGTAGGACAGCCTGCAGAGAGTGAGTAAAAAATCTCTTTGCAGTCACTACCACATCAAATCGTCTGGTACCTGAAAATCAGCATAGGGATCGTTCTCGGCCGGCGCCTCGGTGGGCTGGTTGCTGAGGATCTGCATAGAGTCGTCTCGCAGCTGAATTTTTTCGGCAACCAGGGTCGGGATCAGTTCGTAGCGCTCGTCCATCTTAACGATGCAGAGGAGGCCGTTGCCCAGCTGTTTCAGCTGTGACCCGGTGACATAGATGCGTTTGACCAGTGTACTGTCGGTAAAATTATAGGCGATATCGCCATCATCCCCGGGCTGGCGGTTCATCTCGATCAATTGGCGCACCTGCGCTGCGATCGCCTTGCGTTCGGCCTCCAGCTTGCGCTGCTGGTTGAGTTGACGATCACGCTCCACCTTCCCGGCTTGTGCCTGCTGTGCCGCCAGCTTTGCCTCATCAACCGTCTCTATCTTGTTCTTCTGCTTTTGCTGCGCCTGCTTGTACTTGGACTTTTTAATCTTGCTGGCCTTCTTATTATCGATAAGGCCTGATTTGAGCAGTTGATCTTGAAGAGACATGCCTGTTCCCCGCTGTTTAATATTTATGAGTGTATGACGCTGACTTTTCTATGATAACTGAAATGAGAAAAGCCGCATAACGCGGCTTTGTCCTCGTTCCCACGCTCCAGCGTGGGAATGCAGAGATGGTTCAATAATAACCTCGTATGCATTCCCACCGGGGACGGTGGGAACGAGATGACAAGGAGGGGTACAAAATTACATCATAACGCGTCCCGGTCCGAGCAGCGGGCAGAGGAAGAACTTGTCTTCGTCATCCTGCATACCGTTATCATTCAAATCGATCCACCAGCGGCCACCCAGATGGCCGACTTCTCCTGGTCCGAATTCTGTTGCAATCGTTGCAAGTCCGAATTCCCCCGGGATCAGCTGTTGAAAACTCCCCTTTTGCGGCAGTGGATCAGCGACAACTATCGAGTCATAGTACAAACCTTGTGAGGTGACGTAAACGACAGGACCTGTTCCCCGTCCTGTCTCACGTTCTTTAGAAAATACCGGGCTGCTGAAGATTAATGCTGAGCCAAGTAAAGCAACTGCGCCTAAAGTAGTAACTGTTTTCATGATGATATCTCTCTATGTGGTTGGGATATTCAGTATTGCAGGAGATGTCCCTGCGATCCTCACGATAGATTCACAAATAGATCACGAATTGATAACAAGGGGAATCCTGAATCTGGAGATCGATTTGTTTTGTTGTGGCTGTACTGGCTATTTGATGCGATCTGATAGATCATGTCAGGGCATTCAC
>DAOUQU010000210.1 GCA_030625445.1 Gammaproteobacteria bacterium | reverse complement strand
GAAAGTGCGGGCTGCGAGATGTTTGCCGCTTTGGCTGCGCGGTGAAAATTTCCGTGTCGCCTGAGTGTCAGCGCGTGTGAAAGCTGTTTGAGTTTGAACATGATGCGCATACATTATCAAAATGATAAGAATAATGCATTGGATATTTTTTGATAGGGAAAGTAAAATCTCGCCCTGCGTACAGTCGGTGTGTTACTTCCTCCGAAAACAGATTCCCACCCCGTCATTTTTAAAAGCTAATCTATAGAGGCACATGCAAAACCCCGTCATTCCGGCATGCTTTTAGCCGGAATCTACTTGTCTTGAACTGTAAGTGATTGATTCTATGGATTCCGGCCTTCGTCGGAATGACAATTTTTGGGGTTTTGCAAGAGGCTCTATCTAGCATTTAGGAGTTGTCCAAAAATAACTTCCCGATCCTGCTTGCCCTGTTGTCCGTCTTCAGCGTTGCAGCAAGAGTTACATAACGCTGCTATGCGCCCCTTGCTGCGCCTTGAATACGAACAACTTGACTGCACGATATCGGGAAGTTATTTATGGACAACTCCTTAACCCTCTCTCAGAGGTAGAAGGGATTATTCGGTTAGCGCCATAAAGAGTTTCGACAGCTTCTCCGGCAGGCGATCGACATGGTTGATAACCGTGTATTGCCGGCCAAAAATATCGCTGACATACTCGTCCGCATTTACAGCGCAGCATGAAGGCATCAACTTCTCTCTCGATATCACCAATCGCAAATCACTGCTCGATCAACTCCATAACTACGACCCCGACCTGGTAATTATTCGGTTTTCAGCAGATCCATCGTCAGTGACATGCGCATCAGGTCAGAGAGCGTCTTCGCCTGCATTTTTTCCATTACCCTGGAGCGATGCACCTCGACTGTCGACTGGCTGATCTCCAGGTCATAGGCGATATTTTTATTGCGCATACCCTCGATCACCAGCTGCATCACCTCCTTTTCACGGGGGGTCAGGGTGTCGTAGCGCGCCTCGATCTCCTGCAGCCGGGAACTCTCTCCCCGCTGTTTTGCATCCATTTCAATGGCGCGATGAACGCTGTCGAGCATCGTCTGGTTATTGAACGGCTTCTCCAGGAAGTCAATTGCGCCGGCCTGAACCGCCCTGACCGCCATCGGGACATCGCCATGCCCGGTGATGATGATGACCGGCGGGTGTATTTTTTCTGCCGCAAGCCGCGCCTGCAGATCCAGGCCGCTGATTCCCGGCATGCGCACATCAGTGACAAGGCAGCCTGACTGCTCACAATCAAACTGGTCGAGATACTCCTGTGCTGATGCATAAGTCGCCACCTCGAGACCAACAGACTCCATCAGCAGTTTTAAGGCATCGCGCACGACTTCGTCATCATCGACAATATAGACGGTTGATGTATTACTCATGCGTAGTTTCTCCATGGTCGAGCGGTAGTGCAAAACGAAAAATGGCGCCATGCCCTGATGATGAATCGAGATAAAGATTGCCTGCGTGCGCCTCGATGATTCCCTGGCTGATCGAGAGACCGAGCCCGAGTCCCTTCTTCTTGCTGGTAATAAACGGGTCAAACAGGCCTTCACGCATCTCGCTGCTGATGCCGGGGCCGCTGTCCTCGACACTGACGATGACGCTATGACTGCCGCCCATTCCTGTGGTAATGGCAAGCCTCCTGGTATCAACATCACTGTTCACCATCGCTTCGATGGCATTCTTCACGAGGTTCAGAATCACCTGTTCGATCTGGATTCGCTGCGCCATCACTTTTTTGATGGATCGATCAAGATTCCGTTGAATGGTTACACCAGCCTTGCGTATCTCGGGTCTCAGCAGCATCAACACCTCCTCGATCAACTCATTGAGGTCAAGCGGGCAGCGCTGCGGCTGCTCCTTGCGCACAAACTGCCTTAGCTGACGAATAATTTCACCGGAACGCTCCGCCTGATGACCAATCTTCTCCATGATATCGGCCAGTTTCTCATTCGATATGTTACCGGACTCCAGCATCTGAATCGATGCATAGGCATTGGTTGCAATCGCCGTCAGCGGCTGATTGAGTTCATGAGCGATGCCGGAGGCCATCTCTCCCATGGTGTTCAGCCGCGCCATGTGTGCGAGTTCCTTCTGATGCCGGCGCGCCTCCTCTTCGGCTTTTTTGCGCTCACTGATATCCCGGAACACCACAACGCTGCCAACTGTCTCTCCCTTGTGATCATGCATCGGCGTGCTGCTGTATTCAACCGGAAAACCTGATCCATCTTTTTTCCAGAAGAGATCATCCTCCACAAAACGCGGCTCATTGGATTGAAAAGTGAGATAGACCGGGCACTCATCCGATTTATGCGGGGTGCCATCCACATGAGTATGATGCAGCATCTGGTGCTGATTTCGCCCAATCAAATCCTCTGCTTTCCAGCCGGTAATACTCTTCATGGAGCGATTCACAAAGGTGCAGTTTCCTTCAAGATCGACGCCGTAGATGCCGTCACACACCGAGTCCAACACCAGATCATGCTGATGTTCCAGATAGAGCTTGGACTTTTTCAACTGCCGGTTGAGCCTGGATACCCAGGTGCTCATCACCGCCATCATCAACAGGAAAGTCAATGCCATCAGCAGCCATCTCCAGTAACGCTCTATGGCATCCAGCAGCGTGAAACGGTGCTGTGGATCATAGGGGGGAAGCTGCAGATTCCTGAAGAGTTCATGCACGTCCTGATAATCCAGCGGCACTGTCCAGCCGGCATAGTGGAAATTTCCCGCAGGGCTGGAGAGTTGCATATTCAACAGGGCGACGGCCACCTGCCTGGCCAGCTGGTTGGATGTATGCTGCAGTTTGCTGAAGGGCCATTCGGGATAGAGCGGTGTGCTGTGAAGGTACCTAAAACCGTCTGGGAAAGGATTGATGATCTTGAAATCATGCAAGTCGATATCGCCGTGATCTGCCATCCTCTCCAGAATGTTGGTGCGTATCGTCCCGACATCGAACTCCCCCTCCCGGACCGCCATCACCACCTTGTCATGGATGCCGAAAAAAGCCAGTTCGCTGGTGTCGTCATAGGGAGAGAGCTGCGCTTTTTTCATCTCCCCCCAGGCCATTTGAAAGCCTCCCAGCGATGTTTCGTCAACCGCAGCAAAAGAATGCCCTTTGATATCTGCAAGCCGGTTGATATCGCTGCGATCCGCCCGGGTAAAAATCACACCGCCAAACACGTTCAGAGGATGCTCCTGCGTGCCGTTATCGAGTGTCACGATACGTGAAATACGTTGCCGCACCTCAAGGTTGACATAGATCCCGGAGTTGACCAGCAGAAAGTCGATCGCAGCATCCTTGACAGCGGGTTCAACCTCATCAAAATCAAGGGGGATGACCTCGAATTTTTTCGGATGCAGAGCATAGCTGAGATAGTTGGCGGTCGAGTCCCACATCTGGTGCGTCACGGCGTCACCACGGTGACTGAGCACGCCGATG
>DAOUQU010000322.1 GCA_030625445.1 Gammaproteobacteria bacterium | reverse complement strand
GGAGAGGGGTAAAATCAGGATGAGCACCGAACAGTCCCCTCTCCCTGGGGAGAGGGCCAGGGTGAGGGGTTTAGCCCTGCTGAAAATCGACTGATTAATCAGGAATAGACACAACATTTCAAGGAGAGAAAGGGATGTCTCGAAATAAAATTTTACCGCTATTGATCATCGGATGGTTGATGGTTTCATCAGCTGAAGCCTTGACCCTGAACCAGGCTCCGGATTGCAGCCAGGCTATAGCGACGCCCGATCAACTCTGGCCGGTGGATCATGCGTTTGTTGCGATACAGCTCTCCGGGGTGACGGATGCCGATGAGCACGAAGTCAGCATCTCTGCAAAGTGCATCGTTCAGGATGAACCACTGAATTCCACGGCTGATGGAAACACCCTGCTGGATGGCGCAGGTCTCCACAGCGCACGGCCACTGGTACGGTCGGAACGCGCCGGCAACCGGGATGGGCGCGTCTACCATATCGTATTTCATGCAACGGACAGTGAGGGAGCCGCCTGTTCCGGCGAGGTTGCTGTCAGCGTTCCTCACAGCGAGGAGTTGGATGCAGTTGATAGCGGTAGCCGCTACCCTTCGCTGGAGGGCGGTGAAAATTGTGATGCACTGCCGCTCAACAACCCGCCAATCATCTATTCAGAACCCGTTGCCGATGCCATGGTTGGCAGTGAATACCGGTACGATGTCGATGGGCATGATCCGGATGCAGACCAGCTCGTCTACAGCCTCATCGATCCGCCGCAGGGAATGATGATTGACCAACAGAGCGGGCTGATCCAGTGGACGCCGGGAGTGGCCCAGGAGGGTGATCACACAATCGAAGTCAAGGCGACTGACAGTGGAGGACTGCAGGCTTTCCAACTCTATGAGATTTTCGTCGAGGGGCTTCCGGATCAGTTGTCCGTACGCATCATCGCCAACCCGGTCTCCGGGGCATCACCGCTGAAAGTGCGTTTCAGCCCGGATGTGCAAAACAACAATCTCGTCATCAACAAATACCAATGGGACTTCAACGGCGATGATAAGAGTGATCTCAGCGATACATTTGGCGCGCCCAAGAGCTATACCTACACCGGGGCGCCGGGTGATGAGTTCACCGCCAGCTTGACGATCTTTCCTGCTGGTGCCGATCCCATAACAGCAACAAGAAAGATTACTATCACCAACCAGCCGCCATCCGTGCAGGTGGCGGCAGATGTGACCAATGGGCATGCCCCGCTACAGGTGAACTTCACGGTGACAGCGCAGGATCCGCAGGGGATTGGTGAGGTGAGCATCGATTACGATGGTGATGGTGTCTTTGATGAAGTGCAAGCCGGTGGTGCATCGAGCGGCTCCTGGTTGTTCCAGACAAACTATCTCGAAGAGGGATATTTTCTGGCGCAAGTGATGGTGACAGACGCCCATGGCGCTGAAACAGTCGCCTCCAGCCATGCGATTTCAGTGGATGTCAATAATCCGCTGGATCCGGTTATTCAACTCACGGCGACTCCGGATAGAGGCGATACTCCGCTTGCTGTGACGCTGACAGCGGCTGCAGAGATTTTTGACGGCAGCACGCTGGCTCAGTGGGCCTGGGACCTCGATGGTGACGGAGAGTTTGAGACGCAGGGAGGTCTGGCTGACAGCGACACTATCCACACTACCTATAGCGGCGTTGGCTCCTACTATCCGGTTGTCCAGGTTACGATCAGCAGCGGGCGCACAGCTAGAGCTTCATTGACTATCCGTACCAGCTCGACTGCGCTCCCC
Organism: Gammaproteobacteria bacterium; assembly: GCA_030625445.1. Classification (GTDB taxonomy): domain Bacteria; phylum Pseudomonadota; class Gammaproteobacteria; order Chromatiales; family Chromatiaceae; genus Sva-25. The sequence continues at coordinate 543 of DAOUQU010000322.1, read as the reverse complement.
TCCATAGCTATCCCCGATAGCAGCGACACCATCAATGTTGATGCCAGCGAGGTTGCTTCGATCAATGTGAACCTCCCTTTTGAAACCGATCTGGAGTTGTGGATAGAAGATGCAGACGGGGGCAGGATAAAGAGGCTGCTCGCGGAACAACAGCGTTCAGCCGGAGCATTCGAGTTTTCCTGGGACGGAAGTGACGAGCAGGGTGCAGCTGTTCCTGCAGGGGATTACTACGCCATTTTGGGGTATACGGCCGATGCGCGTAAACAGGAGGTCGATTTGCGCACATCGACAGGTGGACAGCTCACCTACTACCGCAGAACCAAGAGTAATCCGCGTACATTTGACCGTCTTGAATCCCCGCTGATCGTTGATTATGAGGTGCATAATCCTGCTGAAGTCACCTTCTTCTGGCAGATCTCCTGGGGTCAGCGCCTGATGACACTGCTTGAGCATCACCGCATGGGACGCGGCCACTATAGTCTTATGTGGAACGGCGAGTATCCCGGCGGTGAAAAAGTACCGGATACCATGCGCAGGCTGCTG
>DAOUQU010000105.1 GCA_030625445.1 Gammaproteobacteria bacterium | reverse complement strand
CTTTACACCGAAAATGAAGGAGACCGGGCGTCTCTCCGCAGGTGAAGTGGGCTATCTGATTGCGGGTATCAAGGAGATCGACGGCGTTCCCGTGGGGGATACCATTACCCTGACAGATAACAAGGCATCAGAGCCCCTGATCGGTTTTGAGGAGATGCAGCCACGGGTCTTCGCTGGCCTCTATCCCGTCAGTTCTGAAGATTATGAGAATTTGCGCGAGGCTCTGCGCAAGCTGCGTCTGAATGATGCGGCGCTCCATTTTGAACCTGAAACCTCCCAGGCGCTTGGATTCGGCTTTCGCTGCGGTTTCCTGGGACTGCTGCACATGGAGATCGTGCAGGAGCGCCTGGAGAGAGAGTATGATCTTGATCTGGTGACCACGGCTCCAACAGTGATTTATGAGATTGAGCTCAGAGACGGCAAGGTTGTGAAAGTCGATAACCCGGCGGATCTTCCTGATCCATCCCTGATCGAAGAGATACGCGAGCCGATCATCACTGCGACCATCCTGGTGCCGCAAAATCACCTGGGTGCAGTCATTACCCTGTGCATTGAAAAACGCGGCGTACAGAAAAGCATGCAGTATCTTGGCGGCCAGGTACAGGTGACTTACGACCTGCCGATGAACGAGGTGGTGCTGGATTTTTTTGATCGTCTTAAATCGGTCAGCCGGGGTTACGCCTCGTTTGAGTATGAGTTCAGCCATTTTCAGGCGGCGCCTCTGACCAAGCTGGAAGTCCTGATCAATGGCGAGTCGGTCGATGCGCTGTCGATTATCGTGCACCGGGACCAGGCGCAAACCCGCGGCCGTGATTTGACAGCGAAGATGAAAGAGCTGATTCCGCGGCAGATGTTTGATGTTGCGATTCAGGCCGCAATCGGCAGTAAAATTATCGCGCGTACAAATGTCAAAGCGCTGCGCAAAAATGTGACAGCCAAGTGTTATGGCGGCGATATCACGCGTAAACGCAAGCTGCTGGAAAAACAGAAGGCAGGTAAAAAACGCATGAAACAGGTGGGCAGTGTCGAGATCCCCCAGGATGCTTTTCTTGCTGTATTAAAGCTTGGAAAGGAGTAGGAAAGTTTTAAGTGGTTAGGTTTTAGGTTTTAAGTCTCAAACCTAAAACCTAACACCTAAAACCTAACCACCTAAAACCTAAAACTTTGTTTTAAAGAGATTAACTGATGTCATTAAATATTGGACTTCTTCTGGTCATCGCCCTTGTTGTGATGGGGGCTATCTGGCTGATGGATGTACTCATCTATTCAAAAAAACGCGGTGAGAATGTCAAGGAACACGTTCTGATCGACATTTCACGCTCCATCTTCCCCGTCATCCTGGTGGTGTTGATACTGCGTTCATTTCTGTTTGAACCTTTCAAAATCCCATCGGGCTCGATGATGCCGACACTGCTGGTCGGTGATTTTATCGTCGTCAATAAATACGCCTATGGACTGCGTCTTCCGGTGACGCATACCAAGATTCTTGATGTCGGTGAACCGCAGCGTGGAGATGTCTTCGTATTTCGTTTTCCGGAAGATAAGTCGATTGATTTCATCAAGCGTGTTGTCGGAGTGCCCGGCGATGTGCTTGAATACAAGAACAAAGTGCTTTATGTTAATGGCGAGCCGCAGCAACAGCAGAAAATCGGGATTTTTGAGGGCGTGGGAGCCGGCAATGTTGAGACGGGCGACTATCACATGAATGAGCAGCTCGGAGATGTCGAACACCAGATCCTGGTCAATCCCGGACGTGAGTTGCGCTGCCCTTATCTCGCGACAGGCCCGGTGACAGTTCCCGAGGGCCACTATTTTGCGATGGGCGACAACAGGGATAATAGTCGTGACAGCCGCTGCTGGGGCTTTGTTCCGGAGGAGAACCTGGTCGGCAGGGCGACGATGATCTGGATGAATCTGGACTGGGAGAGAGACGGCTTTCCAATTGACTGGGGGAGAATTGGTGATTCAATCGAATAAGAAATCCTCTGATCAAGTTGCTTCGCGCCTTGATCAGAGCATTCCTGCAAGTTTTCTACGGGGGAAGGGGTATCTTCAATGACTCATACGACACATACGCATAGCCCTTCCCCCGAACCCCCATCCCCCGGAGTTGTTCAGGGTTATCCTGGTCTGAGACGACAGCAGGGTGCGTCAGCGCTTGGCATGTTGGTTATCGCCATGATGGTGCTGGCGCTGGGGCTGTTTGCACTGAAAACGGGGACGGTCTATTTTGAAAACTGGACATTGAAATCATTGCTCAAGGAGATGGAGACTGACCCGAAACTCTTCAGGGCATCGCCCAATAAAATCAAAAGCAGCCTGATGGCGCGCATTCACATGAATGGAATCTATGATCTTACTGCGAAGAATGTCAGGATCAAGCGCGTCGAGCAGACCTACCAGATCAAGGTGAAGTACAGTGAAAGCAAACCGCTTGCCGGCAACATGAAAGTGGTGATGGACTTTGAAGAAACTGCGCGTATCCCGATCCGTTGAAACTTGCTGCTGAACACCTGGCGGCACAGCTGAATCTTCAGTTTCAGCATCTCGCCCTGTTTGAACAGGCATTGACCCACCGCAGCGCTGGCAGCGTCAATAATGAGCGCCTCGAATACCTGGGTGATGCAGTGCTCGGAATGGTCATCGCAAACCGTCTCTATAGGCGTTTTCCGCAGGCGAGTGAAGGAGAGTTGAGCCGCCTGCGGTCATTGCTGGTCAGACGTCAGACGCTGGCCGAGATTGGCGCTGAAATACAACTCAGCAAGTATCTTGTCATGGGCGCCGGTGAATTGCGCGCCGGCGGACAGTCCAGGGACTCGACGCTTGCTGATGCTGTCGAAGCCATACTGGGCGCCGCTTATCTTGAACTGGGAAATAGCGGCGTTGAAAAATTGATCGATCATCTCTTTTTACAGCGGCTGCAAAAACTCACACTGGAGCAGTGTGAGAAAGATCCCAAAACCCGTTTGCAGGAGCATTTGCAATCTCTCAATCTGCCGTTGCCGGAGTATGAGGTTCTTTCAGTCAGTGGCAAGCAGCATCAACAGCGTTTCTCAGTGAAGTGCCGGGTGAAGGCATTAAAACGGGAGGCACTGGGGAGCGATATGTCGCGCCGCAAGGCCGAGCAGGATGCGGCACGTCAGTTATTGCAGGAGCTCGAAAAATGACAACAAACCGTAGTGGGTATGCTGCGATCGTCGGCCGTCCCAATGTTGGCAAATCGACACTCCTCAATCAGATGGTCGGGCAGAAAATAGCCATCACTTCACACAAGCCGCAGACGACGCGTCACGCTATTCTGGGTATCAGGACACTCAAACAGGGTCAAATTGTCTTTGTCGATACGCCGGGGATCCATCGTCGTGGAACAAAGGGGCTCAACCGGGTGCTCAATCAGACTGCGGAGCGCATGCTGCATGATGTCGATGTGATTCTGTTTGTTGTCCAGGCTGATGTCTGGACCGAAGAGGATGAAGCAGTACTCAGCAGCATTCGGCGTTCAGGAAAACCGGCGATTCTGGCGGTCAACAAGATTGATCTGCTGGAACGCAAGGAGTCGCTGCTTGCCTATCTCTCCAGCTTCGATGCTGCCGACTTCGTTGAGATGATCCCTGTTTCCGCACTCAAGCAGGACAATATCGATATCATCGAGAACAGGGTGCTGGCTCATCTGCCGCTAAGTGACAACTTCTTTCCCGAGGACCAGGTCACAGACAAATCAGAACGTTTCATGGCGGCGGAACTGCTGCGTGAACAACTCACACGCCGCTATGCCAAAGAGATTCCCTATGCACTGACGGTCGAGATCGAGCGCTTTGAGAGTGTAGCAGAGCGCTACAGGATAGGGGCGGTGATCTGGGTGGAGCGGGAGGGTCAGAAGAGAATCATTATCGGAAAAAAGGGGGCCGCCCTAAAGGAGACCGCGCGCATTGCACGAGAATCCATGGAGAGCTGTTTCGGTAAAAAAGTGTGGCTGGATGTATGGATTAAAGTGAAAAAGAGCTGGTCATCGGATGAGGCAGCGCTCTCATCGCTTGGATATCTCGATCCCTGATGCGAGCTGCGTTTTTACTGCATCGCCGTCCCTACCGCAACACCAGCCTGCTGCTGGAGTGCCTGGTCGCCGGAGAGGGGCGCATGCCGCTCATTGCAAGGGGCGCGGCCAAAGGGAGGCTTATGGGAATACTGCAGCCATTTCAGCCCTTGATGCTGAAATGGAGAGGCAGGGGTGAAGTGATGACTCTAACGCATGCCGAAGCGTCGGAAAAACCGCTTGATCTGAAAAAAAAACTCCTCTACTGCGGTTTCTATCTGAATGAACTCCTGATGCGTCTGTTGCCGCGTGGAGATGCCTGCGATAATCTTATGCAGATTTACTGGAAGACACTTCTTTATCTGGAACATGGTGAGCACCCTGACTGGGAACTGCGACGTTTTGAGCTGCTGCTGTTGCAGGAGATAGGTTATGGTGCGGTCCTTGATATCACCTGTGAAGGCGTGCCGGTCAGCAGCAATAAAACCTACTCTTATACTATCGGGCAGGGAGTTACACAGGATTGTAGTGGGAAGAATACGCTGGTTCATGGCGAAACACTGCTGGCATTGCACCAGGGGGAGTGGCGGCATGCCAGAGAGAGACATGAAGCAAAACTGCTGATGCGTCGCCTGATTGACCACTCCCTGGACTATAAACCTCTCAAGAGCCGGGAGTTGTTCCGCTAGATTCATAAATCCCCGTCATTGCGAGCGGAGCGTGGCAATCTCAAGCAGATTGCCGCGTCGCCTGAGGCTCCTCGCAATGACGGATAAATCTGAGCTTCTGATGCGCGAAAGAGCATCTGCATTATTTGTGAGAAACAGCAATGGAAAAATTACTCGGCGTTAATATCGACCACATCGCAACTCTGCGCCAGGCGCGGGGGACACGCTATCCTGACCCCATACAGGCCGCGCTGCTCTCCGAGGAGGCGGGAGCCGACGCAATCACCCTGCATCTGCGCGAGGATCGCAGACATATTCAGGATCGTGATGTGGAGATGCTGAATGATATTATTCAGACGCGCATGAATCTCGAAATGGCCGCAACAGCCGAGATGCTGGAGATTGCCCGAAGAATACGACCGCATGACTGCTGTCTGGTGCCGGAGAAGCGTGAAGAGCTGACGACGGAGGGTGGGCTGGATGTGATTTCACAGCAAACCTATCTCACGGATTATTGTCATCAGCTTGCTGATGCAGATGTGCGGGTCTCACTGTTTATCGATGCGGACAAATCACAGCTGGAAGCCGCCCGCGCAGTTGGCGCCCCTGTAGTTGAAATTCACACCGGGCATTATGCCGATGCGTTGACAACAGAACAGCGGTTGCAGGAGTTTGAGCGTATCAGTGATGCAGTTGACTATGGTGTTGAACTTGGGCTTCAGGTTAATGCCGGCCATGGTCTTGATTATCATAATGTACAGGTAATTGCTGCAATCCCTGCTATCAAAGAGTTGAATATCGGCCACTCCATTGTCAGTCGCGCCGTTTTTACCGGTTGGAAGGAGGCTGTTGCAAAGATGAAACAGTTGATTTGTAACTATTGATTGAAATAAACGTTCGCCTTTCATTCTCCGGTTTATAGTTCGCACCTCACTTCCCCCGGGATGAGCGTAAACTATAATTTACTTCTGCATTCTCAGAGTTATAGTGTCTGAAATAGAGTAGTGCCTACGTTCAATATATACACGATCAACCCGGACCGTAAACTATACATATAAAAAAATTCGCAATTCAGCCTCATAAAGTTTGCATTTGTAATAATTTTATAATATCTTTCGTTGGCAGTAGATATGACTACATATTTTTTGATTACTGCTAACCAATGAGGATGAATTGATGTCTGATTACAATAACATGACTGCTGAAGATCTGTACAATTTAGCGAAACAACGTGAAATAGAAGAGCAAAAAAAGGTCATGCAGCAGAACCAGCAAAAAATTACTGAATTGCGTGAAGAGCGCCGCCAACTACAGCTTAAACATAATAAAGAGATTCGTGAAGAGACTCGTCAACTGAAGATCAGACATAAAAACGAGCTCAAGGATGTCAATGCGAGGATCAA
>DAOUQU010000107.1 GCA_030625445.1 Gammaproteobacteria bacterium | reverse complement strand
GCGCCATAGGTGTTGGGGGAGCGCCCGGTGGCGTAGGAGGAGAGGATGCAGCGCCCCTCGACCATGACACACAGACTGCCGAAACCGAACACTTCGACCTCCAGCGGAGTGTTCTCTATCACGTGCTTCACCTGGCTCATGGAGAGCACCCGGGGAAGCACGGCCCGTTTGATGCCGAAGTTGTCCCGATAGAACTGCAGCGCCTCGTAGTTGGTGGCGGAACCCTGTACCGAGAGATGCAGATTAAGATCAGGATGCTTGTCGGCAGCGTAGTCGAGCACCCCGATGTCTGCCGCAATCAGCGCGTCAACCCCAAGCTCTGCGGCATTGTCCACCGCACTCTGCCAGCGCTCCCAACCTTCGGGCTGGGGGTAGGTATTGAGTGCCAGGAAGACCCGTCGGCCCCGCTGCCGGGCATACTCGATACCCTGGCGCATCTTGGCCGGACCAAAATTGAGCCCGGCAAAATGACGGGCGTTGGTATCATCTCTGAAACCCAGATAGACCGCATCGGCGCCGTTATCCACGGCCGCTTTCAGCGAAGGCAGGTTACCTGCAGGACAAACCAGTTCCATAACTCAAGCACCAATCAATGAATGTAAACACTTCTCCAATTCCCTCACTCCTCACTCCTCATCTTATTCCCCTGGCGGGAGCCCCTGCGGACAAGCTCACTCTCCACGCCGTTCAATACCGCCCACTTTTTTGAGCACCACATGGGGCTCAGCAGGATATCTGTAGAAGCGGTCCCGGTGACCCGATGGTAGAGCACATCGGATGGTGTCCGTTCAATCATGTCAGCCGCTGTCTGAATGTACGCATCCATCGACAGGGGCTGATACTCTCCCCGCCGCCACTGATTGGCCAGCTGTGTTCCTTTGACCACGTGCAGAGGATGGAGTTTCAGACCATCCACTCCCAGCGCCAATACCTGCTCCAGACTCCGGATGGAGTCATCCCGACCCTCTCCCGGCATACCGACGATCAGGTGGGTGCAGACCGGAATTCCACGCAGCCTTGCCGCTCTCAGGGTGTGCCGATACTCGGCAAAGCCATGGCCGCGATTGACCAGCTGCAACGAATGGTCAGAGGTCGACTGTAATCCCAGCTCCAACCACACCTCATATCCCCGGGATTGAACATCCACCAGCAGATCAAGCACCTTGTCGGGAACACAGTCCGGACGGGTTCCTATCGAAACTCCCACCACATCCGGTTCATCCAGCGCCTGCTGGTAGAGCCTCGCCAGATACTCTACATCCGCATAGGTGTTGGTATAGGCCTGGAAATAGGCAATAAACCGTCTTGCGCCGGTGCGCCGGGCAAGTACGCGGCGCCCGGCCTCGATCTGCTCCGCAACTCCTGGAGCTTTGCGCGCCGAGGGGTTGAAAGAGACGTTATTGCAGAAGGTGCATCCACCGCGTCCCTTGCTGCCATCACGGTTCGGGCAGGTGAAGCCGGCGTTGATCGCCAGCTTGTGCACCCGTTCGCCATAACGGCGAAGCAGATCCTGACCGAAGGTGTTGACTACGTCAGATAAAGCCATTGCAGCTACTACAGACCCCGGTACTCAGCACTCACTCCTCAGCACTCGTCTTTTAATCATCCAGTATCGAGACATAGGCAAAGATGTCCCGGATCTCTTCATGTGTGAAATCCGCGAGCAGTTCCTCTTCAGGATCCTCTTCATCATGGATGCGTATTTTGTCCAGATATTTTTCGACCTGCCGCCACAGGTAGTTCGTATATTGACCCGCAAGCATCGGCGAGTTGTCTTTTTCGTCGCCTTCGGCTCGTTTGCCGTGACAGCTTCTGCACTCCTTGTTGTAGAGCTTTTTGCCCTTGTCGATATCGCCTTCGGCGCGTGGGATCTGCATCAGCCTCTTGGTCTGCAGCAGCCTTTGATAGGCATCGAATTCAGGATCATCTTCGTTGGCCGGGGGGAGGCGTGTCGGCAGGGAGATACGGTTGAGATAAGCGGAGATATCTGCAATGTCCTGCGGCGGCATTTCACGCTCCTCGACGTGTTCGACCATCGGCATGTTGGGGCGGGTGCGATCCTGAAACAGATAGAGCTGTTTGGAGGTATAGCCGGCAGGTTGGCCGGCCACGCGCGGATACTCTCCGCTTTTGTCGCCCTGGCCGTATTCACCATGGCATCCGGCACAAACCTGGTTGATGTCATCGCCGTTGTCGAGATCAATTTCAGCTTCAGCAGGAGTGGTCTCCTGCGCCTGAGCATGAGTGAAAAAGCTGAGAATAACCACAATCAGAACTTTTTTCGAGAATGACAAAGGGGAAGAGCAGGGCGCCTGAGAAGTTATCACTGGTTAAGGAATCTCTGAATAAATCGATAGGATGGGGGTTCGAACTTGTAGGAATGCTCTGCTTTTATCCCTCGTCTATATGGACGCAGGCGAGGGATAAAAGCAGAGCTTCCTTAATGTACACCACGCTGATGCATGTAATCGCTATATTGTTGATCGACGACCTGGATGTGGTTGATCAGCCAGTGTTTCAGGTAACCGGCGGTATCCTCCAGCGCCTCCTGACCACGTAGATTGTACTCTTCGACGAGTTCGTTGACTCGCGCAACCATCTTCCGGTGCTCCTTTATGTGAGCTTCGAGATCCGGATAGTCGTGCTTCTGCATCATCTCCTCTTCATGCTTGAAGTGGTATCTGGTGTAGTCGATCAACTCTTCCAAAGCCTCCTGTTCATAAAAGGTGCTGGGATGGTCTCGTGAAGCGGTGAGGAAGCGGTTGATGAGGCCAAGGAGTTTTTGATGTTCGTTGTCGATGGATTTAATTCCGACGCTGTACTCCTGTTTCCAGCTGATGTACTTGTGCTTGTCACACAATTTGTTGTATGCAGAGAGGGCGACAACCAGGAAGCCGAGTAGCCAGGGAACCGGGCTGCTGATACCCAGATGCACGGTTGCAAGGATGGTGGCGATCATCAGCAGGCCGATCAGCAGTGCCTTGAGGATCATCAGTGCGCGTTTTTTCATCGGTTGTCCAGACAACTATCAGGATGAGGTTGAGTAATGCATGGTAATGAATAGTAGTGAGTGCTGTCAATGCATTCTCTGCAACTGCATCCAGCATTCGCATAGACTCAAACTATGCGCGGGTAAGTTGGTAAGCTACTGTTATATTAACCTTTTTTACGATGCAGGCTGCAGAACTGCAGTTGAATTGATTTGCATCAATGGAATGTTGCCGATCCGTGATAAAATCGCCCACTCTAACTAAGTCAAAAAAGGGTACGTCATGAAAGAAACCTTTACAAAAGGGATGGCGAGAAACATCTACTATGGGGGATCGCTGTTCTTCCTGCTGCTGTTTTTCGCGCTAACGTTCGATACCGTCTCGGAACTTCCCGATCGGGATAACCGTCAAGCAATCAATGAAAGCGTCACTCTGGGCAAAAAGGTGTGGGAAGTGAATAACTGCATTGGCTGCCACACGCTGCTTGGAGAGGGCGCCTATTTTGCGCCGGAACTTGGAAACGTGGTGAAGCGTTACGGCAGCAAGGCTGCGGTGAAGGCGTTTATCATGAGTCGTCCAGCAGCCGGTATTCCAGGCCGTCGCAGCATGCCCCAGTTCAATCTCACTGAAGAAGAACTGCAAGGCGTGGCGGATTTTCTCGAGTATGTCGGTGGTGTGAATACCGAAGGCTGGCCACCAAACATTCAGGGTTAATGGAGAATCGTATCATGAAATATCAATCTCAATCTGTCGCCAAGCTCTATTTTATAGCGGCGATCGGTCTCTTTGTCGGACAGATTCTGTTCGGCGTTATTATGGGACTTCAATATGTGATAGGCGACTTCCTGTTCCCCTACATTCCGTTTAATGTTGCGCGTATGGTGCATACCAACCTGTTGATCGTGTGGCTGTTGTTTGGTTTTATGGGCGCCTCCTATTACCTGGTGCCTGAAGAGGCCGAGCGTGAGCTCTACGCCCCCTGGCTTGCCAAGCTGTTGTTCTGGATCTTCCTGTTCGCTGGTGCTGCCACCATTCTTGGTTATCTGCTGGTTCCCTATGCCGAACTTGCAAAACTGACCATGAATGATCTGCTGCCAACCATGGGGCGTGAGTTCCTCGAACAGCCGACGATAACCAAGATCGGCATCGTCATTGTCGTACTGGGATTTCTGTTCAACGTTGGCATGACCGTGCTGACCGGCCGCAAGACCGTTGTCACCATCGTGCTGCTGACGGGCCTGACTGGCCTGGCTGTCTTCTTCCTGTTTGCCTTCTACAATCCCGTCAACATCGTACTGGACAAGTATTTCTGGTGGTGGGTCGTGCATCTCTGGGTAGAGGGAGTCTGGGAACTGATTATGGGCGCTATTCTGGCATTCGTGCTGATCAAGATCACCGGTGTCGACCGTGAAGTGATCGAGAAGTGGCTCTACATCATCATCGCCTTGACGCTGATCTCCGGCATCATCGGAACAGGCCACCACTACTTCTGGATCGGTGCGCCGAGTTACTGGCAGTGGTTTGGATCCATCTTCTCCGCTCTGGAGCCGATACCATTCTTCGTCATGACGCTGTTTGCCTTCAACGTGGTCAACAAACGCCGCCGCGAGCATCCCAATAAGGTAGCAACCCTGTGGGCTCTAGGAACCGCTGTCATGGCATTTCTTGGCGCCGGTGTGTGGGGCTTCCTGCATACCCTGGCACCGGTCAACTACTACACCCACGGCACCCAGATCACTGCGGCGCACGGACACATGGCCTTCTATGGAGCCTATGTCATGATCGTTCTGACGATCATCTCCTACTCCATGCCGATCATGCGCGGACGTGTGGCGAATGGTCCCAAGGCGCAGGTGCTGGAGATGTGGTCTTTCTGGCTGATGACTGTTTCCATGGTTTTCATCACGCTGTTCCTCACGGGCGCGGGTATCCTGCAAGTCTATCTGCAGCGTTACTCTGATACGCCTCTGGGATTCATGGTTGTGCAGGAGAAGATTGAACTCTTCTACTGGATGCGTGAAATTGCAGGCGTGATCTTCCTCATCGGATTGATCGTCTACATCATGAGCTTCTTTGTCAAACATGATGATGAAGTGACTGCGTAAGCTGTTCTATAGAGAAGAGGGGGGGCGCAAGCCCCCCTTATTTTGATATGAATTCCACAGTAAAACAGTCGGAAATAACAACCAAATACCATCTGCCGGGTGATCTGGCCATCTGGGTCTTTATCTTTGCCGAGCTGCTGGTATTTGGTATCTTTTTCCTCTCCTACGCCTTTAGCCGTGCAGGTAATGTTGAGCTCTTCAACAAATATCAGCAAACGCTGGATACCACAAGCGGAGCCATCAATACGCTGCTGCTGATCACCTCGAGCTACTTCGTGGTGCGCGCCGTCACGGCGATCAAGAGCGGTGATGCGCAACGCTGCGTCAACTGGCTGGCTGCAGCAATTGCGGGTGGCGGAGGATTCCTGGTGATCAAGGTGATGGAGTTTGCCGACAAGTTTTCACACGGCGTCTCCCTTGGCACCAATACTTTCTATATGTTCTACCTGTCGATGACCTTTTTCCATTTCATGCATGTCATTCTGGGAATGATTATCCTCGCGGCCGTGTTGATCAAGGCCCGTAGCGGAGGCTATAGTGAGACAGAATATACCGGCGTTGAAACCGGAGCCTCTTATTGGCACATGGTCGACCTGGTATGGATCGTTCTTTTTCCACTGGTGTACGTTATCCGATGAATAATTAAACGATGAATAATCAAACACACTTAAACAGGCGCTTGACCTGGATCTGGCTGGCGCTGATGGCCTTCACGATTCTGACCTATGCCGTCAGCAAGAGCGAGTATTCCGGAACCTGGATCGTTGTCCTGCTGCTGGTGACCGTTTTTATCAAGGGGCACTGGATCATCGCCGATTTCATGGAGTTGCGACATGCCGGGTTGTTGTGGCGTGTACTCGCACATGGCTGGATTATCCTGGTCTCCGGCGGAATATTAGCGGCCTATATGATGGGG
>DAOUQU010000321.1 GCA_030625445.1 Gammaproteobacteria bacterium | reverse complement strand
GGTGCTGCTGTTTTTTGCCCACCTGCTGCCAACAGAGATACTGCAGCAAAAGCTCGCGGAGATGGAGACTCACTATAGTGAAGAACTGAACTATCTCGAGTCATTATCTGAGTGCAGCAACCACACCTCCGGCATCGATTTCACCATCGGCATGGGGAAGAGCGTTCTGCGCGCCAAGCTGGATTATCTTCACAATCACCGTGAAACACTGCTTGCCAGTCACCGGGATCTCCCTGATTCACCCTGGAATGCGGGGTGTGAGCAAAACAATCAGCAGGCGGAGTCGTCATCATGAACAGAGCTGCTATGATGGCCTTGCTTACAGCAATTGTCCCAGCCAGTGCATTCACAGCCGTCCCGGTTACGACACGTCCTGTCGGAGATCTATTGCAACAGTCTCGCCACAGCGCCCCCGCCACTGTTATCGCTCGCAACTCCCCTTCCCTCTCGGCTGAGATCAATGCACGCATCGACTCTATCCCGGTCAAAGTCGGAGATACCGTCGAACCCGACACCCTGCTGGCGCAACTCGATTGCCGCCAATATGATTCCCTGCTTGCCGCAGCGAAAGCCGGTATGGATCAACTCGCCAGTGAACGGGATTTTTCTGCCGCACAGCTCAAACGCGCACAAGGCCTGAAGCTGAAAAAAGGAATCAGCGATGAGGGTGTCGAACAACGCAAAAGCGAATGGGAGAGTTACTCCGCCCGCTATCGCATGCACGAAGAGACGCAGCGCCAGGCGCAACTGCAGGTTGACCGCTGTCAAATCCACTCACCTTTCAGGGCCGTGGTGGTGGAGCGGCTCGCAAGCAGCGGCAGCCTCGCCACAATAGGGACACCGATCCTGAAACTTGTGCAGCTCGACGACATCGAGGTGTCAGCAGATCTTCGCGAACTGGAATCTAAATCCCTGGAAGAGAGTAAGGATGTCTGGTTTGAATTTTTTAATAAGGAGTATCGACTGACACTGCGCAGGATACTTCCTGTCATCGACTCACGCAGCCGCACCCGCGAAGCGCGGCTGCGCTTTTCCGAAGAGAGTGCGCCAATCGGCGCCGCAGGAAGAGTCCGATGGCAAGGCGAGTCGCTGCAGTTGCCGGCCAATTACCTCGTCAGGCGCAACGGTCAACTCGGTGTTTTTATTGTAGATGGCGACAAGGCCAGGTTTCACCCTATAGACGGCGCAGTCGAGGGGCAGCCTGCAATTGTCAAGATCCCTGCAGAGAGCGTGCTGATTGTCGAGGGACGGCAGCGCCTCGGTGACGGCGATGAGATCTCAGTGCAGGGACAACGCAACATCAAAGACGTCCTCTCAGGTCCGACAGAGTAATCCGCCATGTGGGATATCTTGCTGCGAAACCACGTTCTTGCCAATCTCACCTTCGTGCTGGTGCTGGTTGTCGGCCTGCTCTCCTACAATCTGCTGCCGCGGCAGCAGGATCCGACCATCAATTTCAACTGGATCGTCATCACCACGATACTGCCCGGGGCCGCTGCACTCGATGTCGAAAAAAAGGTCACGGATCCGCTCGAAGACGCCGTGCGCAAGGTGCAGGACATCAAGTTCCTCTCGTCCAACAGCCGCGAGTCAGTTTCCAGCATCCTGGTGCGTTTCGAGGACATCAGTGAACGCCTGTTCGACAAGCGCGTCAGTGACTTGCGGCGTGAGATCCAGAACAAGCAGGATGAACTGCCTGATGCAGCCGCCGACCCGATCATTCTGGAGATCACCAGCGCCAACGCTTTTCCATCCGCTTCTATCGCCGTTGTCGGCATGGCGGACGATGAAAACCTGCGTATTCAGGCGCGCAATATCGAAAAGGATCTGGAGCGGCTCAGCGGCGTCGATCGCGTCGATCCTATCGGTCTGGCGACACCGGAGCTTCAGGTCACTTTCGACCCGGCAGCGCTTGAACAGCTGGGCCTGACTCCCGGCCAGGTCGCGGATACAGTCACTGCTTTTTTCCAGGATATTGCAGCAGGCGACGTCAGGCTCGGCGATGAGAACTGGCTGATCCGTCTTGCCGGCAGCAACAGCGATCCACGATTTCTTGCATCCCGTCCGGTGGTAGGCGCAGAGGGCGAAGTCATGCTGGATCATGTTGCACACATCAGGCGCACCCGTGAAGAGCCGGATCAACTGGCGCGCTACGATGGACGCCCCGCCGTGCTGCTGGCGGTCATGAAACAGACCGGCGCCAATACGCTTGATGTTGTCGATCGCATCACCGCCTATATCGAAAACCGCAACACTTTCGCAAACCAGACAGGCGTCGATCTGCTGCTGACGGATGACCAGACGATT
>DAOUQU010000327.1 GCA_030625445.1 Gammaproteobacteria bacterium | reverse complement strand
TTGATCGATCAGGTGGCGGCCAATCTCCAGCAGGCTGGTATATTTCACGCCGGATGGGCAGGTGGTTTCACAGGAGCGGCAAGTTAGGCAGCGATCCAGGTGCAGCTGGCTTTTGCGCGTAACCTGCTTGCCTTCGAGCGCCTGTTTGATCAGGTAGATGCGGCCGCGCGGGCCATCCAGTTCATCCCCCAGCAGTTGATAGGTAGGGCAGGTTGCGGTGCAGAAACCGCAGTGTACGCAGGAGCGCAGGATGCTGTTGGCCGCCTTGCCGGCATCTGTCTGCAGCAGTTGTGTGTCGATTTGTGTCTGCATTATAGCTCTGTGTAGATGCGTCCCGGGTTGAGAATGCCTTTGGGGTCGAAGGATTTTTTCAGGCGCTGCTGCAGTGCCAGCATCGGTTTCGAGAGTGGAGAGAAGATATCATTCTCCTGTGCATTTCTGAAACAAGTGGCATGACCGCCGGCAGATGTTGCAGCCTGACGAATTGCTTCCGCTTTCTCATCGCTGAGCAGCCAGCGTTGTGCGCCGCCCCATTCGATGAGCTGCTTCCCGGGGATGTCGAGCGGATCTGCTGCCATCGGCAGTGAGAGTCGCCATAGCGGTTTGCCGCTTTGAAAAAAGTCGAGTTGCTGTTCACGCAGTTGCAGCCAGAAATCCCTCTGTTTTGAGACTTCGCCACCAAGCTGCAGTTGTGCTGAACGGATTGCGGCTTCAGCCCCACTAAGACGCAGCAACAGCTCTCCATCGAGCCATGCAGCAGCGCTAATCGGCAGCGGTTTTTGTGACCAGGCGACGACACTGGTGACAGCCTGCGTTGCACTCATTGAAAAGCTGAGCGTGGTTTCAGTTGCCGGCACAGGCAGCACTCTGAAACTGACATCCATGAGCAGTCCCAGCGTGCCGAATGCGCCGACCATCAGGCGTGTTGCATCATATCCAGCGACATTCTTGATCACTTCGCCGCCAAAGTGAAGTTGTTCTCCGCGTCCGTTGATGATGCTGCAGCCCAACAGGGAGTCACGTGCGCTTCCTGCCCAGGGGCGGGATGGCCCGGAGAGACCGCAGGCGAAAGTTCCACCGATGGTTGCTGTGTCACCGAAGGATGGCGGCTCGAAGGCGAGCCGCTGATGCTGCGTTTTCAGAATCTCTTCGATCTCCTGCAGCGGCGTACCGCTGCGAACGGTCATCACCAGCTCATCAGGCTGATAGTTGATTACACCGCGCTGTTCGATAGTCGAAAGGGTCTCGCCTGCAACCGGATTGCCGAGAAACTGCTTGCTGCCGCCGCCGCAGATTGAGAGCGGAGTCGCGCTGGCGTAGGCTTCGGTGATCTGCTGCTGTAAAGTCATCAGAAGCGTTCCAGTTCGGGAAAGGGGAGTTCGCCATTGTGGACATGCATGGCGCCCAGCTCGGCGCAGCGGTGCAACTCGGGAACTGCCTTGCCGGGATTGAGCAGTCCATGCTCGTCGAATGCG
This sequence comes from Gammaproteobacteria bacterium, assembly GCA_030625445.1. Classification (GTDB taxonomy): domain Bacteria; phylum Pseudomonadota; class Gammaproteobacteria; order Chromatiales; family Chromatiaceae; genus Sva-25. The sequence continues at coordinate 777 of DAOUQU010000327.1, read as the reverse complement.
GCCTTGATGGCGTGGAACTGCTGCAGCTCGAGGGGCTTGAACTGTATGCACATCTCATCGATTTTTTCGCTGCCGACGCCATGCTCGCCTGTGATGGCGCCGCCAACCTCGACGCAGAGTTGCAGTATCTTGCTGCCGAGTCTCTCTGCTCTCTGCAGCTGGTCGCCTTCGTTGGCATCATAGAGAATCAGTGGATGCAGGTTGCCGTCGCCGGCATGGAAGACATTCGCGATGGCCAGCTCATACTGCTGCGACAGTTCGTTGATGCGGCGCAGCACTTGAGGCAGGCGATGGCGCGGAATGGTTCCGTCCATGCAGTAGTAATCGGGCGCCAGACGGCCGACTGCCGGAAATGCGGCCTTGCGGCCTGCCCACAGCTGCATGCGCTGCTCTTCATTCGATGAAAGCCGCGTTGCAGTGCAGTGATGCTGCTGCAATATCCGCTCGACTTTTCCGATATCGTGGCTAACCTCCTCTTGCGTGCCATCGAGTTCACACAGCAGAATGGCGGCGGCATCTTTCGGATAACCAGCATGCACGAAATCTTCGGCGGCGCGGATCGCGAGGTTATCCATCATCTCCAGCCCTGCAGGGATGATGCCGCTGGCTATGATGTCGCTGACAGCCTTGCCGGCGTTTTCTGCATCGTCAAAAGCGGCCAGCATGACCCTTGCAGTGGGTGGGATCGGCAGCAGGTTGACAGTGACCTCGACAATAATGCCAAGCAGTCCTTCCGAGCCGTTCATCAGCGCCAGCAGGTCGTAACCGGGGGCATCC
>DAOUQU010000019.1 GCA_030625445.1 Gammaproteobacteria bacterium | reverse complement strand
GTTGTTGTCTCCTGCTCATCCAGCGCTGTTGCTGCTGCTGCGACCCGGTCGCCCTGCGTCTCTCTCTGCTGCTCCAGTAGTTGTTGATCGCTGCGAGCATTTTCAAGCCGGGTCGAGAGCTCAGACAATGCCTCGCTGCGTTTTTGCAGCAATTCTCTGACCCGCAAGTCTGCTGTTTCCAGTCCTGCTACCACCTCGCCGCTGATGATATTGTCGAGGCGGATTGTTGCCAGCTGACGGTAATTTTTCGTCTGCTGTTGCTGCAGGCTGAGCAGATTGTCACTGGTCTGCTGAATCTGACGGTCGGATTCATCGACCTGCTGATGCAGTTGCTGCAGAGTCAGGTTGATGTTTTGCAGGGCATTGCGTCCGCTTAACATAACTCACTGATTACCATGATGTGATTTTCGCTCCTGTGGTCGAGATGCTGTATTCAGGCTCCAGGTATCCGCTCTGTTTAACCCCGACCCGGCGCTTCTGAATAATGCCGTCATCCTGTTTGTCGGCGGCCACCCGCTGGTAGACAGATTGCGCAACCCTGAGTCCCCATTTGTCGACAGAGTAGGTTTTGCCGTCCTCTTCGTTCATTACCGGCAGCGTCACGGGTTTTCCGTTGGAGTCGATCGCCTCGACAACCAGGTAGTAGTTTTTCACTCCACGGATATCGTTGGATTCTCGCCACACACCACTGCGTTCACCGGAGCGGGAGACGACCCGCAACGTGTAGCTGGATGCCAGAGTGTGGTGCAGGGATTGGAGCGACTTGTAGGTTTTTAACGCCGTATCGGTGTCATCGGTGCTCAGTGCCGCCATGGCGGTTTGATACTGCGTGTCGGCACTCTCTTTTGCCTCGTTCACACGGGAGATAGAGTTGATGGCGTCCCGCTCGGCAACCAGTTCAGCCGGGAGCGCCTCCAGACGGTCGAGGCGGCGGTTTTCCGGCGCCTGGAAAGCCGCATACCAGCCGCCCCACATTAGCGACAGTGACAGTAGGACTGCGCTGAACCACTTTGACACTTTTCCGCGCTTGATATAGATGCGCGCCAGGGATGTCTGGATTCCATCTGCGGGGGGGGTGTAGGTGAATCGATCCTCCTCCAATGCCTTGACGCCTTCAGCAAGGATGCTGTCAGGAACCTCGATCCCCTGGGAGGCATAGAGCTTGCGCAGGCGCTCGATGAGCTTCTGCTCACGCTCACCTGAGTGAAGTTCGCGGTCCACCAGCAGTTTCTGGTGGCGCAGGGTATCGACCACGTCCATGGCCATCATCACTTCGTCCAGAGGAGCCTTGTTAGTCGAAGGTTTTGTCATAAGATAGCGAGGTTACGCCTCAGGCTGACTAAGCATAAAAAATCCTTGTCTCTCGCCAGGACGCAAAGACCGCAAAGGGGTTTCCTTGGCGTGCTTAGCGCCTTCGCCTGCATGGACGCCAGGTGAGGGGCGTGAGCAGGACGCGGAAGCTTTGCGAGAGTTATTATGAAAATTTGACTCATTTTATAGATGTTGGCCACTCAAGGATTACCAGGTGCGCCGGGTAACCAGCTTCAGGAAGTAGTAAAGTTGTCGATGGGCAGAGCCTTGCCCGATTCGACCAGGTGAGCGATGCGCGTTTTGCCATCCTCTACCGCAACACGAATCTCCTCGGCATTTTTGGTGCTGAGTGTGCGCATCTCATTGATGATCAACAGCGACTTCTCCTGGAAATCGGTGACTGAATCGACCAGTTTTTTGACTGATTCAGCGCGTATTGTCGGGCCATAGCCGGCTTTTACAGCCTCTTCCTGGATTTTGCCGCCGATGTCGGCCAGATCCTCTAGGCTCTTGCTGACGCCATCTTTCATGGCATTTAGTGTCCGGGTGCTTTCATTCAGGCCGAAAAGTCCGGTAAAGGAAGCGCTGAGGGCGGTAAATACATTCTCATTGGTGCCGAAGAAGCTGATTGCCTGCTGGTAGACCCGCTCCTTGATGCTGTTGATCTGATTCAGGCGAGCCATGATTACCTCGGAGGTGTTGTAGCTTACCGTCAGGTTGTCAGAGAGATCCTTGGCAATCTGGTAGCGCCGGTCTTCATCCTGCACGCCGCGAATTTTGAAATCACGTTCCATCTCCAGCTTCGCCCTTGCAGCCGCATCTTCACCTGTATAGGCGTCGACGCCTTTCATGGCGGTTTCCAGCGCGCCCTTGGCTTCATCGAGTTTTTCATCCGCTGTCTTCAGCACCTCCAGCGCCAGCACTTCCGACTCCTTCAGGGCGCCGCGAAAATCCTGGTAGGCATTGAGAATCAACTGTTCCCGCTTGATCTGATCTTTCGAATCAGCAGCGACCTCCAGGTAAACACCCTTGATCTTGTCGAAGCGTTGTGGAATGTCACCGCGCGTGACTTTCATCCAGACGTTGCCGACGCGTTCAAATGTATCGATCTTGCCATCTTCCAGCTGATCCACCATGCTCTTGGCATCTTCACGAATGCTGTTGAATGAGTTGGTGATATCTTCATAGCGCTGGCCGATATTCATGGCATCGATCTGTTCCCGCACGACCTGGTTGAACAGGGAAGCCTGGTTGAGGGTGCGCGCAATGGCGATGGTTTTCTCTTCGTCCAGATCTGAAATCTGTTCGATCAGGGAGATGATCGGCGCATCTTCGGTGGTTTCGGGAACCAGTCCAAGGTCACGCAAACCGTTCATCGCCTTGTCGAGTTGCTTCATGGGTGAGATAGAGGTGCTCATTATTGTTTTCTCCTTTGGTTAAAACTGCGGGAAGACAAATGTGGGTCAAAAAGAGAGTCTGTTGAAATACAGACGGCCCCTCAAGTTGTCCAATAGGGTAATTGTTGTAAGGCAGCTAAATGCTGTACCAGTTCCTGTTCAAGTTCTTTCTTGTTAGCTGCAGTGTAATGAGGTGGTGGCAAAATCGCAACTTCTGATTCATCCATCCGATTACTCTGCTGATTCCTGTTATGCTTTATTGCAAATCGTAGAAGCCATATCTTCAACTTATGCACTCTTTTCTCATCCGACTGCTCTGTTTGCTTGCTTGGTGCGCCTCTCCAGCCATGGCAAATGAATCCTTTATCTCACCCGGGGTGGGGGACGAAGAAGCAGCAGACAGTATCGATGCCACGCTTGAGCGCAGGGATGTTCTAGATTACGATCCAAGCAGGCCCAGTCTGATTCCCCCTTTTTTCGACAAATTTCGCGCCTGGCGCGAGGAGATGCACAAAAAAATCAGGCTGGAGACAGTCTACGCGTATGATGCGCTCGCCCAGGGATATTCCGGCAGCCAAGAGAATCTTGGAGCATCTTCCGGCGAAGTTTCATTCAGCGCCCGCTGGTTGTTGTTTGGTCAAAAATATGACCGGCCATTCTATCTCTCCTTCCGCTTGCGCGACAGGCATGCTTATAGTGATCACGCCCCCTCTGAAATCAGTTCTGCCACCGGTTTGCTGTGGAAAACCGTGGACGGATTCAGCGATGCCGGGTTTCAGCTACCTAATTTCTATTTCAGCCAGGAGCTTGCGGATGGGAGGCTTACTCTGCGCTACGGCCAGTACAGCATTGATCATTTTCTTGATAAACACGATTTGCGCAGCGCTAAGCGCTACTTTCTCAACTACGCCTTCTCGAATAATCCTGCCGTTGCTTTTCCGGGGTTTGGTGCGGGCTTTATTGCGCAATGGAAAGATGTCGTGGGCTGGGATATTACAGTCGGCGCTTCCAATATCCAGGGAACTGCAGCAGATGAAAAAGTGAATCTGAGCCTGAGCTCCTCAGCGCTGTTTTATTCAGCGCAGGGTGGATATGACTTCAAAGGCATCGCGAATCGAAATGCGCGGGTGCAGTTGATGGGTTGGGAGACGCGGAGCAATGGTGAAGAGAGACTTCCGGAAGGGAGGGGGGGCAGTCTGGTGATGGAGCATGAGGGGGTTTCCGAGCGTGATCACTTTGTTGCACGTTATGCCTTTTCAGATGGAGAGGCGGCCGAGGTGGATCAGTTGTTCATGCTGGGCTGGGGACGTGAAATCAAAAAGTATGATCACCTCGGAGTCGGCATGGGCCTGGGACGATCCGCCGTCGATAACAGGAGATGGCAAGGCGTCGGTGAGATCTACTATCGCTGGCAGGCAACCAAGGAACTTATGATTACACCAGATTTACAAATCATTCTCGGTGAAGGGCTGGATGACGGCAGCAGTTTTCAGATCGTGGCAGGGCTGCGGGCAGGCATTACATTTTAAGAGTGTGCTGATGAAACGTGCTGTTATTGGTAAATACCCATGCATCTTCTATAATCAGGCTCAAAACGACATGGTGAAACCCAATGGATCAATTTCTCCTCCTGCTGAAAACTGAAATTCTCGAAGCCTTGCACACCCACCCCGCGTTGATGTTGTTCCTGGTGATTGGGTCGGGCTACCTGATTGGACGCATACGAATCGGAAATTTCTCTTTCGGTCCGGTTGCCGGAGTGTTGTTTGCGGGGCTGTTTCTCGGCCACTTCGGGTTTCGCATCACCCCGGCTTCACAGACCGTTGGCTTTGCCATGTTCATCTTCTCGGTTGGCTACCAGGCCGGACCGCGCTTCTTCAGCGTCCTCAAGGAAGATGGCGTCAAGTATGCCCTGCTGGCAGTAGTCGTTGCTGCGACGGGTTTTTCTATCGCCATTATTGGCGCCTTATCGCTGAAATTGGAGCCGGGAATGTCCGCGGGGCTGCTTGCAGGCGGCCTCACCAGTTCGCCGACGCTTGCTGCAGCACAGGATGCAGTGAGCCACGGCATGACAGTGCTTCCCGAAGGCTGGAGCAAAGATATGGTGATCAATAATATTGCTACAGGTTATGCAATTACCTATATCTTTGGCCTGATTGGTCTGATCTCCATAATCAAGCTGCTACCGCGCTGGCTGGGCATCGATCTTGCTGTAGAGGCGCAGCGTATGACCCGTGAGGCTGGTGATACTGGACAAAAGCCGGTTAACATCACTACACGCTGCTATCGAGTTACCAATGAGGCCATGACGCATATGCCAATCTCGGCTTTGCGTGATGCCCACTGGGATCAGGTTACGGCAGCAAAACTGGTGCGAAATGGTGAACGCATACCTGTTGATCCTGATGATCAGCTCCAGATTGGCGACAGGCTCGAATTCATGGGACCCCGCAGCTTCTTCGTCAATGTCGCCCATAAGTTCGGGGAGGAGGTGCCGCCAAACTGGCGTATCAGCGAAGTCACTGATACCGCGCAGATCGTCGTATTGAATAAAGATGTTATTGGCAGAACCCTGGTTGACATCGATATTTCTCGCCGTTTCGGTCTGCTGCTGGTGCGCATTACCCAACTTGGTGTAGAGGTGCCTCACAGCAATGATATTGAGCTGGGCCGGGGCGATATTCTCACCGTTGTTGGCAATGCGGCGCAGATCAATGTGCTTGGTGACTACCTGGGGCATATCGAGCGAGACATCGCGGAGACGGATATGGTGACCTTTGCGTTCGGCATCGTGATCGGTATGCTTGTCGGTATGCTCTCTATCGAAGTGGGTGGCGTATCTATCGGTCTTGGCTCAGCCGGTGGGTTACTGGCTTCTGGTCTGGTCATCAGCTACATGCGCAGTCGACGGCCGACATTCGGCCGACTGCCGGATGCAGCCCAGTGGATTCTTATGGAATTTGGTTTGCTATTGTTTATGACAGGTGTGGGGCTGCGTGCCGGAGGTCAAATTATCGAAACCCTGGTCCATGCCGGCCCGCTGCTGATCCTTGCAGGCATTCTTGTTACCCTGACGCCGATCCTGATCGGCTACTGGTTCGGGAGCAAAATATTGAAGATAAAACCCGTGCTGCTGTTTGGCGCAATTACTGGCGCCATGACCAGCGGCGCATCACTGGCGGTGGTCACCGATGCGGCGAAAAGTTCGCTGCCGGCGTTGGGCTATACCGGCACCTACGCTTTCGCCAACGTGCTACTGATGGTTGCGGGTAGTCTGATCCTGATGATCTGAACAATAGATCCTTTTTCAATGCCCCCTAACCCTCTCCCCTGAGGGGGAGGGGAGTGAACTACTGACCATACGGATTGCCGCCCAGGGCATTGGAGATATCCGCAATCGCTTTTTGCGCACGCACACTGTTGCCGGCAGCGTCCAGTGGAGGTGAGATTGCCGCGATACCGAACTTGCCCGGCGAAACGGCGAGGATGCCTCCGCCGACACCGCTCTTGGCAGGCAGACCGGTCTTGTAGAGCCACTTGCCGGAGTCGTCATAGAGTCCTGCGGTTGCCATCACCGCCAGGATCTCCGGGACATTTTCGGAGCTGACCACCTTTTTTCCGGTAACCGGGTTGACACCGCTATTGGCGAGCGTCGCCGCCATGGTGGCGAGATCTTTGGTGTTTACCGCGACTGAACACTGGCGCGTATAGATATCGGTTGCCTCGAGGGCATCACCCTCGATACGGCCATAGGCGGCCATCAGCTTTGCCAGCGCCTGGTTGCGCTGATTGGTGTCCGCCTCTGATTTGTAAACCTCCTCGTCGACGCTCAGATCACGGCCTGCAAAATCACTGTAGGTTTTGATGATTGTTTTCCACACCTCGTCGCCGTTGGCGCCCTTGATCATGCTGGTCGCCGTAATGGCGCCGGGGTTGACCATGGCGTTCATCTCCTTACCCTTGTACTGTTCGATGGCGGTGATGGAGTTGAAGACCTGGCCGGTGGCATCGACGCCCATGTTGTCGGCGATAGAGTCGATGCCTGACTCTTCCATGACGCGGGCCATGGTGAAAACTTTTGAGATCGACTGGATGGAGACAACTGAATCGATGTCGCCGACCGAGTAGACCTTGCCGTCGGTGGTTACCAGGGTGATGCCGAAAATGTTGGAATCGACGGCGGCGAGCACCGGAATGTAGTCAGCATTGGCTCCCTCTTCAAGTCCTTTGTACTTGTCGTAGGCAGCCTGCAGCGCCGCCTCGATCTTTGCCGGTTCCAGCGTCGGTGCTGTATCCAGTGCTGAGGCCGCCTGCGAAAAGAGTGCGCCGGCAGAAATGGCGAGCGCCATCGTTGTGTGTGAGAGTTTCTGTTTGATGGATTGCATGGTGTTGTTCTCCTAGTGGTTTATTGCGTTTTGCCTGTTGTATGGTGTCTCTCTCAGAACCTGTATCCGCCGATCAGGCGCAGCGCCCAGATCGGATCTTCGTTGTCGAGATTGACGTGCTCGAATGTGGCGGCAAAGTAGCCGTCCTCAAGAAAAGTGTGCTTCAGCTGTACGCCGATCAACTGCATGTCATCCTGAGGTCTGTCGTCTGAACTGATCGAGTAGTTGGAATTCAGATTGAAATAGGTATAGCGGACATTCAGGGCGAGATTGGTGTTCAGTGTTTTCGAGAAGTCGTAGCCGCCCTGGATCTTGAAGGAGGATGCATCGCGCAGCGAACCGGCCTCGAAAAAGTGGAAAATCATGCCATTGGCGAAGTAGGGGTAGCCGCCCCATGCTCCCAGGGTCGATCCCTGGCCGTCGCCGTCGCTGTATTTTGCGGCTCCGGTAGCCAGCGACCAGCCGTTTTCGAAGGCGGCGTCGTATTTGAGTGAAATAATGTTGTAGTCGATTTCAGTATCGCTGCTTTTCAGATTTCCAACCTGTGAAAAGTCAATGAACTGGACGCCGAAGTCATGCCCGACTCCCTCGGTCTGCATCCTGTAGTTGTACTGTGCGAACAGGGTGTTGTAGAGATCAGGTGCGTAGTAGTTCCACAGCTGGGCGTGATGGACATCGTTGTCGTAGTCTACCGAGGCAAAGTAGACGCCCTCATCGCCTGCTTCATCTTTGTTGATCTGCGGTACGAAGCTGGCGTCGGACATGGTGTGAAACTCGGTGCCGTTGGCGCCGCTGTCCCACACGCCTGCCATGTCGTAGAAGTAGCCGGCATGAATGCCGATATTGTCGAACGATGTGTTTTTATAGGAGGCGACGCCGAAGCTGTTGGCCAGCATGTAGTAGTCGTCATGCTCGATCATCGGAGTATAGATTTCGTTGCGTCCGACCAGCAGGTGGTGCTCTTCGGTATTGTATTCAATGAACAGCTCCTGCAGGATGGCAAAGGATTTTTTCTCAACCCCGTCGAAGACGAACAGCCGGCTCTGCTTGTCTTCGCTGTTGATGCCGAAATCGGTAGCGCCTGCTACGGTAACCTTGCCGGAAAACCCGTAGTAGACAGGAGTATTCAGGGAAATTTTCGGGGTAATATAAAACCCCTGCGAGTCCTTGTGGCCCTTGTTGATGGTTGGGAGACCGTCCGGGTTGCTGTAGTCATAGTTAAGCCAGCCGGCTCTGAAGTCGCCCGAGATAGTGAATTTGTTGGTGTCGGCTTCTTCCGCCTGGGCAACCTGACAGACTTGCAGAATTGCAAGGATAAGGGGGCCGGCAAGTCGATAGCGGCGATTGCTGATTATCCCTTGCTGACGTCTAACAGGTCCATTATTTGAATGAGATGTGAAAGTTGATCTCAAAATTTTTCTCCCATTTCTTTGATTCTTCGTTCTTGAAAGAGCAAGCTTTTTAGATATCATTGAGAAAAGAAGATTACCAGAAGCTTGAAGTTTGTTAAAGATACGAATTTCAAAGACTCTTCGATGCACCCAGATCGGGCAGCGAATTCGAAGCAACGCAGGTAGCAGGGATTTCAGGGTGCGGAAAACAATGCTTCAGCAACGGTAGACTTTGCGGGAAAGAGGGTTTATTCTCTCAAATACCTTGACAAAATTATGGGTAGCGGTGTTAATGCATGAATCTCTGAACGAATTGCAAAGCGATTCGTGCTGAAATTTCCCAGTCATTCAAATACTTGATGCATATGATCTATTCACCGTTCCGGACCCTTGGTAACGCAACCTCTCATCCTTATATTATAATGGCTATAGGCATGAGTCTGGCTCTGCTTGTTACTGCAGTCGCCTATGCCGAACCAAAAAAAGTTGATGAGTTCGTTGAAATTGCACTCCAGGCAGAGCCTGACCTTCAAAAAGGAAGAATGCTCTACTACAACTGTGCGATCTGTCACACGCCGGAGGGGTGGGGCTCGCCAAATGGCCGCTTCCCGCAAATTGCAGGACAGCATCAAAGCGTGATACTGAAGCAGCTGGCCGATATCCAGAAGGGTAATAGAGACAACCCCACCATGATACCTTTTACAGACCCCCTGTTTTTTCTGGGTCCGCAGGCATTGGCTGATTTGTCCGCCTATATTGAACAGCTGCTGATGGTTCCCAATAACAGTATCGGCTCCGGCATGCGGCTTGAAGAGGGCAAAAAACTCTACGATGAAGAGTGCAAAGAGTGTCACGGTGAAAACGGTGAAGGTGACGCAAAAGAGTTCTACCCGCGTATTCACGGGCAACATTTCCAGTACGTGCTGCGACAAATGGAGTGGGTGAAAATGGGCAAGCGCAGAAATGCTGACAAAGAGATGGTCAAGCAATTCAAAAAATTCAGTCAGGATGATCTTGAAGTCATTGCCGACTATGTCTCCCGCTTGCAGCCGGATAAAGGGATGCTTGCGGATCATATAGAGCAAAAAAACCCCGATTTCAGGCCTGGCTTTGTGACAGCGCCCAAAGCTCAACAATAAGAAACAGACGAATCAATACAAGAAGATGACTCATAGTAATATCTCAAAGAGGTTTAGCATGCCAGATTATACAAAGCTGTTAACAGCACTGATTGTATCCCTATTGATAAGCGCAACAGTGTGGGCGGATAGTTCGCTGGATCAACAGCTTCGTGATGTTGCATCGGGAGGAACCGTAGACCAGCTTGGTGAATTGATCAGCAAAGGCGCCAATATTGATGCGCCGGGCAAATTTGGAAAAAGACCACTGATGTTTGCCGCAGAGTCGGGCAACACGAACATAGTCTCCATGCTGCTCTCTCATGGTGCAGAAGTCAATGCCAGAACCAAAACCGGGGAAACGGCGCTTACCTTTGCTGCTGAAAATGGACATGCTCAAATCACCGCTCTACTGATCGAGCTGGGCGCCAATGTGCATGATCGCACCCGGGTGGGGTACGATTCACTGATGATCGCTGCAAAAAGAGGGGATGACATCATCGCCGCCCAACTGCTGGAATTTGGCGCAGACGTTCGCTCTTCTGACCGAAAAGGCAATTCGGCCCTGATGCATGCGATTACAGCGGGACATCCCGATGTCGTGAAAACCCTGTTTCACTACAGCAACCAGGTTGCTCCATGCGTCCCCAACAATGCGGGGCTGACGCCATTGATGGTGGCCATCGACAAAAAACAGCATGAAGTGATAGGGCTCCTGCTGCCCAAGGTAAAAAACATCAATTTTCAGGATAATTTTGGCGCCGCAGCCCTTCACTATGCTGTTGAAAGCGGCAACCTCGATGTTGTTAAATATCTTGTCGGGCAGCATGCAAACATCAATCTGCAGGATCAGGACGGCTCTACACCACTGATGGCGGCTGTAACAGCAGGCAATGCTGGAATAACCTCTTACCTGCTGGCAAGCGGCGCTGATAAAACGGTGAAAAATACCGAGGAGAAAACCGCTCAACAGATTGCTGAAGAGCAAGGTAAACAAGAGATCATCGCTTTGTTTCAATAATATGGCGATGCATGTGTTACCAACAGCTTATGTTGGGTTAGGTGCGCATATCCCTGCTACATCAATCTGCTACTTGATTTTCAGGTAACCTACCAATAACCCGGTGTGCTTGAATCCGCATAGGATGTGTCGAGGTACGAGGCGCATCAATATCTGCGCCAAAATGATGCGCTTCGTTTCACTCAACACATCCTATGGGCAGTTAATGCATGGTGTGGTCGAGAAGCAAAAAATATTCTATTTGCCCATCTTTCGAATCCCTATTCCATCGATGAATTCAGAGCTTCCTTTACTTCAGTCGCGCAGCAAACGTCTGCTGCCATGCCGGGTGGTTTTTTATTAACTGTAGAGCCTGGTTCAACAAGGTTTTGCCGGGTTCGGTTCTATGCCAGGTTGAGAGACCGGATGGATGTGGCAATGCGATTATATCCACTTTTCTCTCCTGCAAAGTGAGAGTGTGAATCTCTCCCACCACATCAACCAGTTTTTTGACTGTTATCAGCTGGGCGATGGCCAGCTTGCCGATAGGAATCAGTAACTGCGGCTGCAAAATTTCTAACTCCTTGTCGAGCCAGTTTCGGCAATGATTGATCTCCACCCTGGACGGTACACGATCGCCTCCCTTGGGGTTTTTCCCCGGAAAGCAACGGCACACCGCTGCCATATAGACATGGCTGCGATACAGTTCTTCATCAACGCCAATGGATTCAAACCATTTGAAAAGGGTTTTACCCGCCGTCCACGCGAATGGCTTTCCCGCCGGTCCTTCCCGATCTCCCGGAGCCTGGCCGATAGAGATAACCGGCGATACCACTGCCGAGCCGACCACCACAGGCGGAATCATGTTCGGACAAGCACAGCAGGCGCACAGTTCATCCTGATGCTGCCGTATCATTTGCTCAGTATTTGTCATGCGTCACGGTCGTTAAAAAAGTCAATGAGAGGTTTTTCTCGCTTTGCTTCACTTATCACTTTGCGCCCGGCCCAGCACTTTCTTGAAGGAAACACTCTCCAGGCTGCCAAACAGAGGGTGGCTGGTCAGTTTGTTGCGGCTCATGCGTGGCGAAGTGATGCCGCACAGGAAACGGCTCAATATGCGCGGTTGTTCGAGTAGCTCTGCATGCTCCCGCCTGGCGATTTCGACCTCCTGCCACACTGCGTCACTGATCGTTTGCGCACGGCGGGGCGGCAGTTCGCTTTTGCCGTGTCGGCACCAGCTGCAATGACCGCAGGGGGCTTCGCGCTGTTCGCCGAAATGGCTTGCCAGGGCGTTGCTCTGACAGCCATCCATGGTGATCAGCTCCACGACCTGTTGCAGACGATGAATCTCCGCCTCCTCCCGCTTGATGATGCGCTGGTAGAGTTCATCGACCAGGACGTCGATGGAGTCCGGTTGCCGCATAAGCTGAAAACGCAGGCGTATGCCGGCGACCTTTACCTCCAGCAACTGCTGCTCCCCCAGCCAATCAAGCGCCTGTATGATCCTGTCACGGGTAGTTTGCAGCTCCGAGGCAGCTTCGGCCGGATCAATCGTGAACCAGACTCTACTCTTTACCGCCTGACGAAACAGGCCGGCAAGGAAATGACGCCGCTCCCCCTCGAAACGGGAGAGAATTTCGGTCGAGCTTTTCAGGGGTTTGAATTTGTAGTCAGAGTAGAAGGGGGTGCCGCCCTGCAGATAGCCATCCAGTTCCAGGTAGGTCAGCAGCGTGCGCAACACCAGGTGGCGAATGTCATGCTGGAAAGAGAGGCTATAGAGACTGACGTCGAAGTGCTGCTCCTGGGCGAACAGCTCGGTGATCAGGCCATATAAGGCTGTTCTGTCCGGAGTGTCGCCATAGACGAAATTTTCCAGCACGTTCAGGTCGTCCGGGCAGGCCAGCATCTGGCACACTGAAGCAGCGCCGTCACGCCCGGCGCGGCCAATCTCCTGGGAGTAGTTTTCCAGGCTCTTGGGCAGGTTGTAGTGATAGACCGCACGGATATCCGCCTTGTCGAT
>DAOUQU010000444.1 GCA_030625445.1 Gammaproteobacteria bacterium | reverse complement strand
TGCACCATCAATGGAATTCCTGTTTCGCATTTTATCGATGATGAAAGCATGCAGCAGATCATCGACAGAACCCGTTCGGGTGGAGCCGAGATCCTGGCGCTGCGCAAGAATTCCAGCGCCTATGACGCCCCCGGCGCATCTGTGGCCACCATGGTGGATGCCATCTGTCACAACCGGCGGCGCATACTGCCGACGGTTGCCATTCTCGATGGTGAGTATGGTGAAGCTGATCTTGCGATGGGAGTGCCTTGCGTACTCTCACGCAGTGGCATCGAGAAGATTATCGAGATGCCGTTGAATAAAGCCGAACAGCAGTTGTTTCGTGATTCGTCCGCAGCAGTACGAGCGGATATCGAACGGCTATGAGTAAATCAGGTAGAATAGAACTCTTTTTCATTGCGAGGGATGCGTCATGTCTGACACAGTTACCCTGACTGATAATACAACCGGAAAGTCCGTCGAGCTGCCTATCCAGCGCGGAAGCGAAGGGCCCGGTGCGATCGATATCTCCAAGCTCTATCGCGAGACAGGGCTGTTTACCTATGATCCGGGTTTCGTTGCCACGGCAAGCTGCCACAGTGGCATCACCTATATCGACGGTGAAGCGGGGATTCTGCGTTATCGTGGCTACCCTATCGAACAGCTGGCGGAGCATTGCACCTTCATGGAGGTTGCGCACCTGCTGATTTGCGGTGAATTACCCTCTGAGGAGAAGCTCGCTGAATTTCAGGCAACGATTCACGAGCACATGATGATCAATGAGTCGTTGACCAAATTCTTTCAGGGTTTTCGCTACGACTCGCATCCGATGGCGATGATGGCCGGCGTGGTGGCGTCGCTCTCCGCCTTCTACCATGACACCCTCGATATCAACAATCCCGAACATCGTGCAGATGCCGCGCAGCGCATGATCGCCAAGGTCGCCACGATTGCAGCGGCTTCCTACAAGCGCAACATCGGCGAACCTTTCATGTATCCGCAGAATAACTTGCACTACTGTGATAATTTGCTGCACATGATGTTCGCCACACCTTGCGGCCCTTATGAGAGCGACCCGGTTGCTGTGCGCGCACTGAATATTCTCTTTATCCTGCATGCGGACCATGAGCAGAATGCAAGCACTTCGACTGTGCGGCTTGCCGCCAGCTCTGGAGCCAATCCCTATGCCTGTATCGCAGCAGGAGTCACCTCACTGTGGGGGCCGGCTCATGGCGGAGCCAACGAGGCGGTGCTGAAGCAACTCGATGAGATTGGCAGCAGTGAAAATATTCCCAAATTCATCGCCCGCGCCAAGGATAAGGATGATCCGTTTCGACTCATGGGCTTTGGCCACAGGGTCTACAAGAACTACGATCCCCGCGCCAAAATTATCCGCCAGGTT
>DAOUQU010000238.1 GCA_030625445.1 Gammaproteobacteria bacterium | reverse complement strand
AGTCGGTATCCACTGTTACGACCACATTCGCTGGCAGGATTTTGTGGCCAACAGGGACGAGGTGTGGACCAGGCGTGAGATGCTCAGGGCGGTGGAAGCCTTTGAAGAGGTCTTTGGATATGCTGCCAGAGTGCACGGCGCAGCTGGCTGGCAGCTCAATGCTTCTACTCTGGAACTGGAGCAGGAGCTGGGATTCAGTTACGCCAGCGATGTGCGCGGGAGGTCTCCTTTTCTTCCGCACTATGATGGTGTTGACTCAAACTGTGTGCAAATACCGACGACGCTACCCACACTGGATGAACTGATTGGTGTTGATGGCATGACGCAGGAGAACGTGCATGAGAGACTCTATGCCGATAGCAGGAAGCAACTTCCTCATGGGCATGTCTACACGCTGCATGCTGAGTTGGAGGGGATGGGATTGCTGCCGGTGATGGAGCGTCTGTTGCAGATGTGGCAAAGTGAGGATGAACTCTGCGCCATGGAAGAGATATATCGCTCCCTTGATCTCTCCCGGTTGCCGCGGGAGAAGATCGTCCGGGGCGAACTGCCGGGCCGTTCCGGTAAACTTGCCATGCAAGGGTAGAGAAGTTTGCAGTTGTCAGTTTGCAGTTGGCAGTAAAAACAATAAAAAAAGTTACAGATTCAAGCAATAAAAATTTGCAGTTGGTTATGACCCGATTAGACTTTTTCCAACTGCATATTATATTCGCTAAAAACTTTCTTTTCTTGCTGCATACTGCCAACTGAAGACTGCAACCTTTCTGTTAGCTGCCAACTGCCAACTTTGTTTTCACATACTCATCTCGAGATCGTCAACGACTGCATCCAGTCCGGCCTGGGCGCAGGCTTCATCGGTTTCGCCGGATGGCGCCCCGCTGACACCGACACCTCCAAGCATGCTGCCGCCGGCCTGGATGGGGAGACCGCCGGCCCCCAGCATCATCTCCGGCATGTTGCCAAGCGCTGTTTTTGCACGCTCTTCCAGGGATGAGGTGGCTGCATTGAAGTTGGCTGCTGTGTAGGCTTTTTTCTGACTGACGGGCAGTGTGATTGGCGGGGCGAGTGTGTCGCGCAGTACCGCCTGTGCGATGCCGTTGCGATCAACGACCGTGACGCCGGCTGAGATTCCCTGTTTGCGGCAGGCGTCGATGGCGGCCTTTGCAATGGTTTGCGCGGTCTCCATGGTGATGCGCTGTATCGGTGCGGTCATCGGTGCGTCATCGTCAGCCATTAATGGAGTTGCCGTAACAACAAGCAGTGTTGCGATCAGTGATGCTTTCATTGAGTATTCCTCTGTTGTGCTAATGCTAGTGAGATCTGGTCTCAGACTATCAAGTCATGAAAAAAACACTTTCTCTCGCCAAGACCGCAAAGGTTTTTCTTGGCGAGCTTGGCCTACATGGATGTAGGTCAGGGGCGTAAGCAGGACGCGGAAGCTTTGCGTCTTTGCGAGAGTCATTATGACTCATTGTGTAAAGATGTCGGTACTCAGGGTTACTAGTGGACACTGTACTGGTAAGCTTATACACTCCATGCGCAAATTCAAACATAATTTTCTGAGCTGAACTCATGGGTCTTGCAAAACGAATCATTCCCTGTCTCGATGTGGATGCCGGGCGCGTGGTCAAGGGTGTCAAGTTTGTTGATATCCGTGATGCAGGTGATCCTGTCGAGGTGGCGCGCCGTTATAACGAAGAGGGCGCCGATGAGATCACTTTTCTCGACATTACCGCCAGTTCGGATGACCGCGAGACCATCGTGCACGTGGTCGAGGATGTCGCCAGCGAGGTCTTTATCCCGCTGACAGTGGGCGGCGGCATCCGTGTTGTCGACGATATTCGCCGCATGCTCAATGCCGGCGCCGATAAAGTTGCGATCAATACGGCGGCTGTATTCAATCCGGATTTTGTCAGGGAGGCGTCCGAGAGCTTCGGTTCACAATGCATCGTAGTTGCCATCGACGCCAAAAAAGTTTCAGCCGATGATGAGCCGCTTCGCTGGGAGATCTTTACCCATGGCGGGCGCAAACCAACAGGCATCGATGCGGTAGAGTGGGCAAAAAAAATGGCGGATTTCGGAGCTGGTGAGATTTTGTTGACCAGCATGGACCGCGACGGCACCAAGATCGGTTTCGATAATGATTTGACGCTGGCAATCTCCACTGCAGTGCCGATACCGGTGATTGCATCCGGAGGCGTCGGTGATCTGCAGCACCTGGTCGAAGGCGTCACCAAAGGCGGCGCTGATGCGGTTCTGGCAGCATCGATCTTTCACTTTGCCGAATACACTATCGGAGAAGCCAAGCAGTACATGGCTGATGCCGGTATCGAGATGCGCCTGTGAGCAGTGTACTGGAACAACTCGAAACAGTGCTGGAGCAGCGCAAGAGCGCCGCTGCGGATTCATCCTATGTCGCCTCGCTGCATGCAAAAGGGCTGGATGCGATCCTCAAAAAAATCGGTGAAGAGGCGACTGAAACAGTGCTGGCCGCAAAAAATGGCGATGCGGAACACATCATCTACGAAACTGCTGACTTGTGGTTTCACTCCATGGTGATGTTGTCGCACATGGGGATCAGCCACCAGCAGGTGCTGGATGAGTTGCAGCGGCGCTTTGGACTCTCAGGACTGGAAGAGAAGGCGCAGCGAAGCAAATAAACAAATATTTGCACCAAATCGATGCGCCTCGTACCTCGGCACATCCTATGAATCGTTGCCATGCACGGGATTGTTGAGTAGTAACGCTTTGCCGTGTTATCTGCTTGATTTCGCACAATCATCAAGTCGGTTATAATAACAAAGTAAGTTTTTTATTCACTTTCAATATATAAGAGGTATGTTCAATGGGCATTAGTCCCTGGCAACTGTTAATTGTACTGGCAATCGTATTGCTGTTATTCGGCACCAAGCGCCTGAAAAATATTGGCGGCGACGTTGGCGGCGCTATCAAGGGCTTCAAGAAGGCCATGAAAGAGAGCGAGGCTGAAGAGCCCGCCAAGCTCGAAAAGGCGGACGAAGAGAAGTCAAAGGATGACAGCATCATCGAAGGCGAGTCTACCCGCGAAAAAGACAAGGTCTGACATTGGACTCGATGACTGATGTTTGATATTGGCTTTTGGGAGTTGTCGGTCCTGGGCGT
>DAOUQU010000363.1 GCA_030625445.1 Gammaproteobacteria bacterium | reverse complement strand
TGCACCGAGAGTTCATAGAGTGCGTGCCGGTCAGCCTGCGAAGCGAGGGAGCCAGTTGAGGGTGTTGTTTTTGCCATGTGATTACCAGAAAAAAGTTTATAGTCGTCAGTTTACAAGAATACAAAGTTTGCAGTAGGCAGTTAGCAGTCGTCAGCTAAAGGAAAGTTTGCAGTTGTCAGTACGCAGTATGCAGCTAAAAAGATAAGAAAGTTTGAAGGAGGCGGTTTCTACGCCATGTTTTTTACTGCGAACCGCCAACTGCAGACTGCGAACTGTTTTTGGGGTTAATATCTCCGCCTGCACGCCTCAATTTTGTTATCATGCGCAGTCTTGCGAGTAGGATCGTCGTCTCTTTTTTCAATCCATCGCTATTCACTATCTATTGATTGCAGACTGAATGACCGATCTTAGCCACATCCGTAATTTTTCCATTATTGCGCACATCGATCATGGTAAATCGACCATTGCCGACCGCTTTATTCAGCTGTGCGGCGGGCTCAGTGAGCGCGAAATGGAGGCACAGGTTCTCGACTCCATGGATCTTGAACGTGAGCGCGGCATCACCATCAAGGCGCAGAGCGTCACTCTTGATTACCAGGCGAACGATGGTGAAACATATCAACTTAATTTTATTGATACCCCCGGGCATGTTGATTTCTCCTATGAGGTTTCCCGTTCACTGGCGGCCTGTGAAGGCGCATTGCTGGTGGTGGATGCGGCACAGGGGGTCGAGGCGCAAAGCGTGGCGAATTGCTACACCGCAATCGAGCAGGGTCTCGAGGTGCTGCCTGTTCTGAACAAGATCGACCTCCCTTCGGCAGAACCGGAGAGGGTGATCAATGAAATCGAGGAGATTATCGGTCTGGATGCAGAGGATGCACTGCGGGTCAGCGCCAAGACCGGGATCGGCATCAGGGAACTGCTCGATAAGTTGGTCGAGGTTATTCCACCGCCAGAAGGCGATGCATCGGCGCCTTTGCAGGCGTTGATTATCGACTCATGGTTTGACTCCTATGTCGGAGTTATCTCACTGATTCGTATAGTCAATGGCTCGCTCGCCAACCGTGACAAGATTACTGTGATGTCGTCGGGGCGCAACTATCAGGTGGACAAGGTTGGTGTATTTACTCCGAAGATGAAGGAGACCGGGCGTCTCTCCGCCGGTGAAGTGGGTTATCTGATTGCCGGTATCAAGGAGATCGACGGTGTTCCTGTGGGAGATACCATCACCCTGACAGATAACAAGGCATCTGAGCCCCTGACCGGTTTTGAGGAGATGCAGCCACGGGTCTTCGCCGGTCTCTACCCCGTCAGCTCGGAAGATTATGAGAATTTGCGTGAGGCGCTGCGCAAGCTGCGCCTGAATGACGCGGCGCTCCATTTTGAACCTGAAACCTCCCAGGCGCTTGGATTCGGCTTTCGCTGTGGTTTCCTGGGACTGCTGCACATGGAGATCGTGCAGGAGCGTCTGGAGAGAGAGTATGATCTTGATCTGGTGACCACGGCTCCAACAGTGATCTATGAGATTGAGCGCAGGGACGGCGAGGTTGTGAAAGTCGATAATCCGGCGGATCTTCCTGATCAATCCCTGATCGAAGAGATTCGCGAACCGATCATCGTTGCGACCATTCTTGTCCCGCAAAAATATCTGGGGGCAGTTATTACCCTCTGCATTGGAAAGCGTGGCGTACAGAAAAGCATGCAGTATCTTGGTGGTCAGGTGCAGGTGACCTACGAACTGCCGATGAACGAGGTGGTGCTGGACTTCTTTGATCGCCTTAAATCCGTCAGCCGTGGCTACGCTTCCTTTGACTATCATTTTTTGCGATTTCAGGCAGGCAGCTTCGTGCGCCTGGATGTGTTAATTAACGGCGACCGGGTCGACGCCCTGTCCCTGATCGTTCACCGCGACCAGGCCCAGAGGAGAGGGCGTGAATTGGCGGTAAAGATGAAGGAGTTGATCCCGCGCCAAATGTTTGATGT
>DAOUQU010000242.1 GCA_030625445.1 Gammaproteobacteria bacterium | reverse complement strand
GCTGACGATCATCGCCACGGCGGATGAAGAGACCAGTATGTGCGGCGCCAAGGCGCTGCAGGAACTCAGCCGGCATCTCGGACGTCATGTGGTGATTGGCGAGCCCACCAGCCTCAAGCCGGTGCGCATGCACAAGGGAATAGCAACCAAATCCCTGCGCATTCTCGGACACTCCGGCCACTCCAGCGATCCGGCACTGGGAAACAGCGCCCTGGAGGGGATGTATCGCGCCATGGGAGAGATTCTCAAGTGGCGCAGCGAGTTGCAGCAACGCTACCGGAACCCGCTGTTTGCCGTGGATGTTCCAACCCTCAATCTCGGGCATATCCACGGCGGCGACAATCCCAACCGCATCTGTGCAGCCTGTGAATTGCATTTCGATCTGCGCCCTCTTCCCGGGATGTCGCTGCCGGATCTGCATGCCGAACTGCAACAGCGCCTTGAGCAGCTGTTCCACCGCAGCGGCCTCAAGTTCGCCCTGGAGCCGCTGTTCGAAGGCATCCCGGCGATGGAAACCGCCGACACTGCAGCCATCGTACAGGCTACTGAAACACTCACCGGCTACCAGTCTGAAACAGTCGCCTATGGCACCGAAGGTCCCTACTTCAACGCCATGGGCATGGAGACCATCATTCTCGGTCCCGGCGATATCGCCCAGGCGCACCAGCCGAATGAATATCTGGAGATCAACCGCATTCAGCCCGCCATCGACCTGCTGAAGCAGCTGATCAAACGCTTCTGCCTGTAGGTTTTAATGGTGCGCTTGCACCTTACGGCTATTTCCGTTCCAATGGTGCGACTCATGAATAGAATTGACCGACATGGCTGACAACTTCATCGACTGGTTCCGCAACGCCTCGCCCTATATCCATGCGCATCGGGGGAAAACCTTTGTCGTGGCATTGAGCGGCGCCGCTGTTGCAGACCAGCGCTTCCCCTCACTGATCCATGACATCGCACTGCTGCATGGACTCGGCATACACCTGATTCTGGTGCACGGCTCGCGCCCGCAAATTGAAGAGCGCCTGCTGCTGCGCGGTGCTGATATGGAATACATCAACGGCCTGCGGGTCACCGACAGCGCCGCCCTCTCCTGCGTCAAGGAGGCTGCAGGAAGTGTGCGGGTTGAGATCGAGGCGCTGCTGTCGACTGCGTCAAGCAACTCGCCAATGTCCGGGGCGCATATCCACGTCGCCTCCGGGAACTTCGTCACCGCCATGCCCATCGGTGTGCGTGATGGCGTCGACTATCTCTATACCGGTGAAGTCCGGCGCATCGATGTGGCAGCCATCCAACAACAGCTGAGAAGTGGCAACATGGTATTGATACCGCCACTGGGCTATTCACCGACAGGCGAAGTCTTCAACCTCAGTGCCGTCGATGTGGCCGGCGCCGTTGCTGCGGCAATCGGCGCTGACAAACTGATTCTACTGAGTGACGAAAAAGACCTCAAAGACGGTAAGGGCATGATGTTGACTCATCTGACGCCTGCGCAGGCGGATGCACTGATCACACGCCGTAAAGCACTTCCGCAGGAGACCAAGCTGCTGTTGTCAACCGCAGCCTGCGTGTGCCGCAAAGGCGTCAGGCGCGCTCACCTGGTGTCACGTAAAAGCGACGGCGTACTGCTCAAGGAGTTGTTCACCAGAGATGGTATCGGCACCCTGCTGAGTGCTGAACCCTATGACCCGATACGCCAGGCAAAAATCGATGATGTCGCCGGCATTCTGGCATTGATCGAACCCCTCGAGAAGGAGGGAGTTCTGATGCGGCGTTCGCGCGAAATCCTGGAGACCGAGATCGATCACTTTTTTGTGATTGAACGCGATGGCCTGATCATCGCCTGTGCAGCACTCTATCCCTACATCAAGGAGAAGATGGCAGAGGTCGCCTGTGTCGCGGTTCACCCTGAATACCGCAACTCGGGCTTCGGTGATACCCTGCTGTCGCACATGGAACAGCAGGCGCAACAAAGTTCCATCAATCGTTTGTTTGTGCTGACAACCAGCAGCAGCCACTGGTTTCAGGAGCGTGGATTCAAACAGGGTGAGGTAAAATCACTGCCGATGGCGAAACGAGGCCTCTACAACTACCAGCGAAACTCGCGGGTATTGCTAAAAAGTCTGGAATGATTCATGGAGATATTGGTTTGGAATATTCATCCGGAAAAGAGCGTAGGGTGTCAATAAGCGGAGCGCATTGCACCGAAAAATGATGGGATGCGCTACCGCTTATTCTCCGAGATCCTTCTTAACCACGGACCACATAAAATTACTCCTGATTTCTTTTCCGTGTATTCCGTGGTAATAGAAGGGCATATCATGAAGAACCAAAGCTATTGTAAAAACAATTACAGGTAATTATCAGATGTCACACGGCTCCAGAAAAGCAGTCCTCACAGCCATTGTCTCCAACTCGATTGTCACGGTGATTAAGTTCATTGCCGCGACATTTTCGGGTTCAGCCTCCATGATGAACGAGTCCGTACACTCGCTGATGGACACCCTCAACCAGGGGTTCCTGTTGCTGGGCTTACGCGAGGCGGACCGTCCTGCCGACAAAACTTACGCCTTTGGTCATGGACAAAAAAAATATCTGTGGAATCTGTGGAGCGCCATTGGCCTGTTCTCCATCGGTGCCGGCCTCGGCCTCTCGCATGCATGGCACTCATGGCAGAAACTGGGGCAGACCGAAGCCGCCCCTCCGATTCAATTCCTTGATTTCAGCATCGATCCGCTGTGGCTGAATCTGACAGTACTGGCCATCGCCTTTGTACTCGAGGGATACTCCTTCCTGGTCGCCTTTAAACAATTTCTGCGTGAGATGCGCAGAGATGGTTTCAGCAATCCGTTCAGTTACCTGACCAAATCCGATGATCCAACCCTGGTTGCCGTGGTACTGGAGGATTCTGTCGCAATGATCGGCCTGTTGCTTGCCGCTTCCGGCATCGGCTTGACCGCCGTCACCGGTCACGGCGAATGGGATATCCTGTTCTCCGCCCTGATTGCCTTGATGCTGGCCTTTATTGCCTTCTATCTTGGCTACATCAATATGCGCTA
>DAOUQU010000159.1 GCA_030625445.1 Gammaproteobacteria bacterium | reverse complement strand
CGGTAACCCTACCACTATACCGCGCCGCTAAAACCCTGCTGTCGCCATGCTTCATACAACATCAGGGTCACGCTGTTGGCGAGATTGAGGCTTCGACTGTGGGGCTGCATTGGAATTCGCACGCGCTGCTGCACCGGCATAGAATCCAGAATATCAGCTGGCAGTCCGCGGCTTTCAGGGCCAAACAAAAAAAAGTCTCCCGGCTGATAACTCACATCACAATAACGCGCTGTGCCTCTGGTCGATATCGCAAACAGGCGCTGCGGGCTGGTTCGCTCAAGAAAATCGGCGTAGGATGCATACTCGTTCACCTCTGCATATTCATGGTAATCGAGGCCGGCGCGCCGCATGCGGCTGTCACTCATCTCAAACCCCAACGGGTGAATCAGGTGCAGGGAGCTGCCGGTATTCGCACAAAGACGTATGATATTGCCGGTATTCGGCGGTATTTCCGGTTCAAACAAGACAACGTGAAACAATCCTATGACCCCTGATCAAAATTCTGCCCTGCATGTCGACTTTTGCGGCATGCACTTCCAGACGCCGCTGGTATTGCTCTCCGGCTGCGTCGGCTTTGGTGAAGAGTATACCCGTGTCGAAGGTTTCTCCAATCGCGATGTCGGCGCTGTCTGCCTCAAAGGCACAACCGGCGAGCTGCGTCCGGGGAATATGCCACACCGCGTCTATGAGACTCCGGGCGGCATGCTCAATGCCATCGGGCTGCAAAACCCCGGAGTCGACAGCGTCGTCAATAAAATCCTTCCATCGCTCGATTTTTCCGAGAGCCGTTTTATCGCCAATGTCTCCGGATCGACCATCGAGGAGTACATCGAGGTGACGCGCAAATTCGATGATTCGCCGATCGATGCCATCGAGATCAACATCTCCTGCCCCAATGTCAAGGAGGGAGGGGTTGCTTTCGGCAATGACCCGCAGATGTCGGCCCGGGTTGTCGAAGCCTGTCGCAAGGTGACAGACAAACCGCTGATCACCAAGCTCTCACCAAACCAGACCGATATCCAGCAAAACGCCAGGCTGTGCATCGAAGCTGGCAGCGACGCCTTTGCTGTCATCAACACGCTCATGGGCATGGCCATCGATATCGAGAGCCGCTCACCGGTCATCGGCAACAACCAGGGGGGGCTATCAGGGCCGGCAATCAAACCGGTCGCCCTGTTGAAAGTTCACCAGGTCTACCAGGTATGCCGCGACCATGGCATACCGATCATCGGTCAGGGCGGCATCACCACAGCATCGGATGCGATTGAATTCCTCATTGCAGGTGCAACAGCCGTCGGTATTGGCACAACGCTCTTCTATGATCCGCTGATCTGCCCCAAAATCAACCAGGGCATTGCCGATTATCTACAGGCCTCGGAAATCCCGACTGTCGCTGAACTGACAGGGACACTGCGCCTGAACCAGCCTCCACCGCGTGAATGCGGGTGCTAACTCGTAATTTGTGGCCAGTCTCTAACCCAATAGGGGTGATTTAATCTCTACCCTGTATCTCTTCTGAGAGAGATGTTTTTACTGGAAATCACTGCCTGCACAATGGTATATTAGCGGGCACTGAATTTAGTGTCCGCCACCTGACAAGTTGCAGGCTGGCTGACAATCTTTTGGGTAGCAGATGCTGCCAATGATTTTGGAGTGTTGACATGAGCGACAAACAAGCGCTGCTTGACGAGAAGAACAAACTGATTGCAGATATGCAGAAGATGCAGGAGCAGTTCATCGATTTTGAACATGAAAATGGCATCGGCGGCAAGGATTACTACTATGCACAGGAAGGCCTGCTAAAAGACTACCGTGAGAAGTATAACGACATGGCCGTCAGACTGGTTGACGTCTCTCACGAGCTTGTTGGCTCTTCACGCTGGATGTAATTTCCCGCCGCAGAAATAACAAAAAACCCGCCTGTTGGCGGGTTTTTTGCTGTTTTAGCCCTCACCCGGGGGGAGTTAGAGTGGCGGAGTTACCCGGCAGCAATATGCTCGATATATTTTGGCACATCGATCATATCCAGGCGCACAGCCTGCGCCTGAATGCGAAGATGCTGATCACTCCCCTCAATTTTCAGATCGCAATGCGCTGTGCCGCGACTCTCAAGCGGAATGGGGATCATATCCCGGTAGGTGTAAACATTCTCCCCGACATCGCCACCGCTGCACAGAGCCGGTAACGACGGAAGATCATCGATGAGCTGCGCCCCTTCGAAGACCAGATCTCCCTGCTGCCACCACCTGGTGCGCTCAAAGGCGCCGGTCATGGTTTTGATAATAGTGACGCGTTCAAAATGAACGCAGATGGTCTCACCCTCAATAGTGACCCCTGAAATTTCACTGCCGGGGAGTTCAATGGTACTGCTGTCCATACATATTTCCTCTATAAATAAGCGGCAATTTAATGGTGGTATAAACCAATCTGGTTGACCAAATCGCCCAAGCAAAGTATCTTCAATCCAACGGCAAAAGAAAACCATCAATCAGCGATGTTTTTCAAATAACCTACGAGGTATACCCGTAATGAGCAACAACTACAAAACCCTTGATCATGCACTGCTCGGTGCAGAGATAAAGTGCCTCAAACCTTTTGAAGAGTTGCCCCAAAAGGCCTCGATGGACGAACCTGCAATCAATGCAATGACTGACCTGACTAAAACCACCGCTCTTGTCATCGGTCCCTGTGCCACATTGAAAGAGGCCACCGAACGCATGATAGCGAGTCACGTTCAATTGCTGTTTGTTACCAACCAGTATCATCACATCATCGGCATCATCACCAGCAAGGACGTGGAAGGCGAGAGAGTGATGCGTCATATTGCACAAAATGGCGGCAACCGTGACGACATCATGGTTCGCGACCTGATGACCCCGCAGATGAAACTTGAAGTGCTGAGCATAGAAGATGTGCGCAATTCACTCATCGGCGATATTGCCGAAACCCTCACACGCATGGGCAGACAGCATGCGCTGGTCATCGAAGAGGATGCAGAGGGAAATGAATCTATTCGCGGAGTGCTCTCTACCACTCAGATCCGCAAACAGACTGGAATCACCATTGACACTTCTGATGTCGCCAGCGGTGTAGCCGGAATGCAGGCCGCACTGGGGAACTAGAATCCCCAAGTGGCCAACATCTTTATAATGACTCTCGCAAAGAACGCAAAGGCTCTTCTTGACGAACTTGGCGTCTTCGCCTACAGGGATGTAGGTGAGGGGCGTGAGCAGGACGCGGAAGCTTTGCGAGAGAAAATAATCTCTTTCATGCATCGGCAGTCTGACACTTGGTCTCGCCAGGGTATTCCCGAAACATGGTTTCAGCGTTTGCCGGACATTGCCCCCAGAATCCCTCTGATTATAGAACGCCCGATTTGCGTACCGGCTGTGCGCGCCAAAGATTTTAAAAACGACTCACCGGCTGACTGACGGTTACTGCTGCGTGGTTTTCTGCTTGCGCGCTCCATCTCCTTGCGCAGCGCCTCCTCTTCAGCTGCCAGTTCACGCTGTTTTTGCATCTCCTGTTCGCGTTTGGTCAGCAACTCATAGGCTGACTCCCGGTCTAGCTGATTGTCATAACGACCTTTGAGCGGCGATCGGTTAAATATTTCCGCACGTTCCAAATCTGTTGCCGGCCCGATGCGTGAGCGAGGCGGCGCCATCAGGCACCATTCAACCATCGTCGGACGCCCCTTCTCATCCAACGTGGAAACCAGCGCTTCACCGACACCAAGTTGGGTAATCATCTCTGCAGTGTCGATTTTTGGATTTTGACGAAAAGTATCGGCAGCCACCCTGACCGCTCTTTTATCTTTGGGAGTATAAGCGCGCAATGCATGCTGAATGCGTGAACCCAACTGCCCAAGCACCTCGTCCGGAATATCATTCGGATACTGGCTGATAAAGAAAACCCCGACCCCCTTGGATCGAATCAGGCGCACCACCTGGGTGATGCGCTCAAGCAGCGCTTTTGGCGCAGAGTTAAACAGCAGATGCGCCTCATCAAAGAAAAACACCAGCTTTGGCAGCGCCGCATCGCCGCGCTCAGGCAAGTCCGCCATCAACTCGGACAACAGCCACAGCAGAAAGGTGGCGTAGATACGGGGGTTCTGATAGAGCGTGGTTGCATCCAGCAGGCTGATCACCCCCCGGCCGGAAAAATCAACCTGCATCAGATCCTGGATATTGAGCGCAGGCTCGCCAAAAAACTCCTCCCCGCCGGAATCCTCCAGCACCATCAATTTGCGCTGAATCGCCGAGACGCTCTGGGAGGCGATATTGCCATACTCCCTGCTCAACTCTTTGCGATGCTCAGCCATCCAGTTGAGCATTGCACGCAGATCTTTCATGTCCAGCAGCAGCAGCCCCTGGTCATCAGCAATGCTGAATGCCACAAACAGGATTCCAGACTGGGTCTCATTCAACTCCAGCAGATTGGCCAGCAGAACAGGCCCCATCTCCGAAACAGTGGTGCGGACAGGATG
>DAOUQU010000401.1 GCA_030625445.1 Gammaproteobacteria bacterium | reverse complement strand
CCGAAGATTACGTCTACCAGATCAAGCGGCTTGGCTTCTCGCCGCTGCACTCTCCGATTGCAAGCTTGATGCAGGATTATATCGTTGGTCTCAAGGAATTCTCCGGACAGCTCGATCAGGCCTACGCGAAGTTGCAGAAGCAGAGCAGCGAGGAGCAGCCGTGGCTGGATCTGCGCCCGTTTCAACTCGAGGGCGTCGAGGTCATTGACAGGTACAGCTACCGGGTTCGCCTCAAGGGTGAATATCCGCAGTTTATCTACTGGCTGTCGATGAACTTTTTCGCCCCCATGCCATGGGAGGCGGAGCGCTTTTATCATCTGCCGGGAATGACGCAGCGCAATATCACCCTGCACTGGTATCCTGTCGGCACAGGCCCCTTCTATCTCTCCGAGAACAATCCCAATCTGCGCATGGTGCTATCGCGAAACCCGAACTTTCACGGCGAACGTTATCCCGACAGCGGAGGGCCTGCGGATGCTGCGCATGGCTACCTGAATGATGCAGGCGGTGCGATGCCCTTTATCGACAAGGCCGTCTACAGCCTCGACAAGGAGTCGATTCCGCGCTGGAACAAATTTCTGCAGGGCTACTATGATCTCTCCGGCATCGGCTCGGACAGCTTCGACCAGGCCGTGCAGTTCGGGGCATCCGGTGAAGCGGAGTTGACGGACTCCATGCGCGACCAGGGTATTGAACTGCTGACCTCGGTGTCGACCAGCATCTTCTATTTCGGCTTCAACATGCTCGATGACGTGGTCGGCGGCGGCTCCGAGCGCGCCCGGCTGCTGCGCCAGGCGATCTCCATTACCCTCGACTACGAGGAGTTCATCTCGATCTTTCGCAACGGCCGCGGCAGGGTGGCTCACACTCCGCTGCCGCCGGGAATTTTCGGTTATCGTGAAGGTGTCGAAGGCATTAACCCGGTCGTCTACAGGATAGAAAATGGTGTGCCGGTGCGCCGCTCCATCGACGAAGCAAAGGCGCTGCTTGAGAAGGCCGGTTATCCCAACGGCCGCGATCCCGACACCGGCAAGCCGCTGATCCTCAATTTCGATACTGCTGCAACAGGTCCCGACAGCAAGGCGCTTCTGAGCTGGTACCGCAAGCAGTTCCAGAAGATCGGCATCGACCTGGTATTTCGCACCAGCGACTACAACCGTTTTCAGGAGAAGATGCTGAAGGGAACCGGACAACTTTTCACATGGGGCTGGAATGCCGACTATCCGGATCCTGAAAATTTTCTGTTCATGCTCTATGGTCCTAACTCGCGCGTCAAGCACCATGGAGAGAACACGGCCAACTACAGCAATGCGGAGTTTGACTCTCTGTTTGACCAGATGAAGTTTTTGCCCAATGGCGAAAAGCGCCAGCAAATTATTGACCGGATGATCGCGATTGCGCAGCAGGATGCCCCCTGGGTATGGGGCTTTTATCCTGTTGATTTTGTGCTGCATCACCAGTGGTATCGCAATGCCAAGCCCAACCTGATGGCAAACAACACGCTGAAGTACAAGGCCATCGACGCCGAAACCCGCACGCGTCTGCGTGAAGAGTGGAACCAGCCGATCGTCTGGCCTGTAGTGCTGTTCGTCATTCTGCTGCTATTGTCACTGCTGCCGGCGGTCTATCTCTACCGCCGTCATGAGCGGAGCACAGCACGATGATGGCCTACATCATCAGGCGCCTGCTGTATGCCATTCCGATTCTGATCGGCGTCAACC
>DAOUQU010000436.1 GCA_030625445.1 Gammaproteobacteria bacterium | reverse complement strand
TAATGATTTTCCGAAACCATGTTGATGGTGTACTTGGGGATTTCGATCACCAGGTCCTCATCGTCTACGACTGCCTGACAGCTGAGTCGGGATTCCGGCTCCAGACCCCACGCCTTGTCGAGCATATCATCTTCGATCTCGGTAGACTCCTCGAGTGAATCAAAGCCTTCCCGCACGATGACATGACAGGTGGTGCATGCGCAGGATTTCTCACAGGCATGCTCGATCCCGATGCCGTGTGCGAGCGCAGCATCGCAGATGGTTATACCCGGATCGGCTTCGATCACCATACCATCCGGGCAGTGTTCTTCATTGGGAAGAAATATCAACTGGGGCATTACTTCTCCGGGGTTTCAAATTCGTGAATATTGTGGCCGGCCATGGCGTCATGGATGTTGCTGTTCATGCGGCGCTCCACATAGAAATCACAGCTCTGCTCCAGTGATTTGATGCCATCCTCGATTGCCTGCGCATCATCCCCACGCGCAAGCTGCTGCAACTGCTGCAACGCTGAATCGATCAATTGGCGCTCTTTATTATCCAGCAGCTGCTTGCCATCTTTCGCCAGCGCAGCTGTCAGCGCCTCGATGACGCGCTCTGCTTCCACCTGCTGTTCGCGCAGGTGACGGAATTTGACATCCTCCTCGGCATGCTCCATCGATGCGCGCAGCATATCTGCAATCTCGTTGTCTGACAGGCCATAGGAGGGCTTTACTTCAATACTCGCCTTGACGTGCTGTGTCTGCTCTTCGGCTTCGACACTGAGCAAACCGTCGGCATCGACCTGAAAAGTAACCCGGATACGTGCAGCTCCGGCAACCATTGGCGGAATGCCGCGCAATTCAAAGCGCGCCAAAGAGCGACAGTCGGCGACCAGGTCACGTTCCCCCTGAACGACATGCACCGCCATTGCGCCCTGCCCATCTTTAAAGGTCGTAAACTCCTGGGCGCGTGCGACCGGAATGGTGGTATTGCGCGGGATGATGGTTTCAACCAGACCACCCATGGTTTCAATGCCAAGTGACAGCGGCGTCACATCCAGCAGCAGGATCTCCTCATCGGGCTTGTTGCCTGCAAGAATATCAGCCTGTACTGCGGCGCCGATCGCGACAACCCGGTCAGGATCGATATCAACCAGTGGTTCACGGCCAAAAAACTCTTCTACCAGTTCACGCACACGCGGAACGCGCGTCGAGCCGCCGACCATCACCACGTCCTCGATCTCTTCCGCTGTGACTCCAGCATCACGCAGTGCCCGGCGACAGGCAATAATGGTTTTACGAATCAAGGGATCGACCAGCTGGTTGAAACTATCCCGGTCAAGTTCTCCCTGCCAGCCGACGCTGCTTACCTTGATGCCGGCGCGCTCGTGTTGCGTGAGTGATTCTTTTATAGAGCGTGCAACCTGCATCAATTGACGCTGCAGGCCGGCATCCGGTTTCGAAATGTCAG
>DAOUQU010000442.1 GCA_030625445.1 Gammaproteobacteria bacterium | reverse complement strand
CGACCACGGCTATTGATCTGTATCTGCAGCGGAGAGCAGGCGCACCACGCGCGCCGCCAGACGGTCGACATCGTCGCGCAGCCGATCGACCTCTCCCCGCCACTCGGCAACTTCAAAAGCCGTCGGCAGCAGCTGCTTCTCTTCGGTCAGGTATTCACCCAGGTTGTCCCGCATCACACGCTGGTTGCGTCTTGCCCATCGCTGGAACCCACGCAGCATGCCTCCAAGCTGATGCGCCGCCACATCACCGGTCAGTTTTGACAGCTGCTCCTCCCAGTCGATCTCCAGCATGGCGAGAATATCACTGAAGCGCTGCGCAAGGCGGGTGTCGCCATCGAGTGTGATCTTGCCCTTGAAGACCTGGTCCTCCTTGCGCTCCATCCGAATGGTCTCGGCAAAATCAAAGGGGGTGGCGCGTATGGTTGCATCCGCTGCAGCGACATCATCGGTCGAGAGCTGCAGCCTGCCCTGCGCATCGGGAACAAACAGCAGCGTCAGATTCCACTCTTTGAATTCGATTGCAATACGCCGCCCGTGCAACTCCGCCAACCGCTGCTGCGTCACCTCGTCCATGCTGATGACTCTATTCAGCAGCTGCTCCACGGCGACAACCGCCGCCTGGCCAGCCTCATTGATCACAACTTGAATCCCCGGTGGATGGCAACAATCCCTCCAGTCAGATTATGGTAATCACAACGTTCAAAACCAGCATCCTGCATCATCTGCAGCAGGCTCTCCTGGTCCGGGTGCATACGAATGGATTCCGCAAGATAACGGTAACTGTCAGCGTCATTGGTGACCAGCTTGCCGATCAACGGCAGTGCTTTGAAGGAGAAGAGATCATACAGTTTACTGAGCGGCTTGCTGCCGGGATGGGAAAACTCCAGCACCAGCGCCCGGCCGCCGGGCTTCAGGACACGCAGCATCTCCCGTAAGGCCTGATCCTTGTCGGTTACGTTGCGCAGTCCGAATGCGATAGAGACACAATGGAAACTGTTGTCGTCAAAAGGAATCTTCTCCGCATCGATCTGCATATACTCGACATTGCCCACATGCCCGCTGTCGATCATGCGCTTGCGTCCCTCTTCAAGCATCGCTGCATTGATATCCGACATCACCACTCTTCCCTGCGGTCCGACAAGTGCGGCATAACGTGCAGCCAGGTCGCCTGTCCCGGATGCAAGATCCAACACCTGCTGACCACTGCGGACATTGGCGAGATCAATCGCAATATGCTTCCACAGACGGTGGACGCCGAAGGACATCAGGTCATTCATGATGTCATAGCGATTCGCTACAGAATCAAAAACTCCGCGTACGCGCTCGGCTTTTTCATCAACATCGACGGTCTCATAACCGAAATGGGTAGTCTTGTGCGTGGATTCTGAGGACAT
>DAOUQU010000273.1 GCA_030625445.1 Gammaproteobacteria bacterium | reverse complement strand
CAGCTTGTCATGACCTTGCAGGGCTTTTATATTCTGCTGTGTCGCCGCATTGGCCCACATCTGCTGGTTCATCGCCGGTGCCACGGCAACGGGCGCTTTGGTTGCCGCACACAGGGTTGTCAGCAGGTCATCCGCCCTTCCCCCGGCCAGACGCGCAATGAAGTCCGCCGTCGCTGGAGCCACCACAACCAGATCGGCCCAGCGGGCCAGTTCAATATGCCCCATTGCCGCCTCATGCGCAGAGTCAAACAGATCTGTATGCACAGGCCTGCCTGTCAGCGCCTCAAAGGTGAGAGGCGCAACGAAACGCGTGGCGGCTTGCGTCATTACCACCTGCACCTCGGCATCAGCCTTCACCAGCAGTCGGGCAAGTTCAGCCGCCTTGTAGGCGGCAATTCCGCCTGTCACGCCAAGCAGCAAATGGCGGTTTGTCAAATTCATCGATGTTCTCTACTCGGAATTAGCGAGAGACAGGATAGCGCAGATTAGATTACGCTACGCCCATGAAAAATGAAAGCGGCCAAAAAAAGCCGAAAACTGCTATACTGTGCGGCCTTTTATCCACCCTATTCCGGTATTTTACTTGTTGTTTTATCCGGATTCGGCGATGACAGAATTTACAACAAATGTAACTATACCGCATCGTGCTAAACGAGCTAATAAGTCGCTCTCTCATGCACTAAATAGTTACCAACAAATAAGCATACAGTATAACGAGATTTGTAATGAACCAGGGCTCTCTTCCTCCCAAACAGGGACTCTACGATCCGAGAAATGAACATGATGCCTGCGGTGTTGGCTTTGTCGCCCACATCAAGGGAGAGAAAAGCCATGACATTATCCAGCAGGGATTGACGATTCTTAAACGCATCGAGCATCGCGGCGCGGTCGGTGCCGACCCGAAGGCCGGTGACGGCGCCGGCTTGCTGATGCAGATTCCCGATGATTTCTTGCGTGCCGTGGTGGATTTCGAACTCCCTCCTGCAGGAAACTATGGCGTCGGCATGCTGTTTCTGCCCATGGATGAGAGCCAGCGAAAAGCGATTGAAACCGTTGTCACCGATGTCATCGCCGAAGAGGGCCGGCAACTGCTGGGCTGGCGCACCGTGCCTGTCGACAGCAGTGTCCTCGGAGAAAGCGTCCTTCCGTGCGAGCCGGTTATCCGCCAGCTATTCATCGGCTGCGGCGACGACTGCAACAACCAGGACGACCTCGAGCGCAAACTCTTTGTGTTGCACAAACTGATTGGCATCCGCATCAGGGAGCAGCAGCTGGAGGGCTCTAAAAATTTTTACATCCCCTCCATGTCCAGCCGCACCATTGTTTACAAGGGGCTGCTGCTGGCAAATCAGCTCGGCAACTACTATCCGGACCTGGGTGACGAACGCCTCGTCTCCGCCCTGGTGCTGGTGCACCAGCGCTTTTCGACCAACACCTTCCCCACATGGGACCTGGCGCACCCGTTCCGCATGATTGCGCATAACGGAGAGATCAATACCCTGCGAGGCAACGTCAACTGGATTGCTGCACGTCGTCACTCCATGGCATCGGAGATCCTCGGTGAGGACCTCGCCAAGGTGTGGCCACTGATCCCGGAAGGCCAGTCTGATTCAGCCTGCTTCGATAACGCCCTGGAACTGCTTGTCGCCGGCGGCTACAGCCTGACTCACGCGATGATGATGCTGATTCCGGAGGCATGGTCAGGCAACAACCTGATGGATGATTCCCGCCGCGCCTTCTACGAATATCATGCCGCACTGATGGAGCCATGGGACGGGCCTGCGGCAGTCGCCTTCACCGACGGCCGCCAGATTGGCGCCACCCTCGACAGAAACGGCCTGCGCCCGGCGCGCTACCTGATAACCGATGACGACATGGTGATCATGGCGTCAGAGATGGGCGTGCTCGATACCCCGGAAGAGAAGATTGTCAAAAAGTGGCGTCTGCAGCCCGGCAAGATGTTCCTCATCGATACCGAGGAGGGGCGCATCATCGATGACGAGGAGCTCAAAAAAGAGCTGGCGGAAGCCTACCCCTACCAGCAGTGGCTGGACAAGACACAGTTGAAGCTCAATGAGCTTGATTGCACGGAATCCACACCTGCGCGACTGCAAGATGGCGCCATGCTGGATGCACAACAGGCCTTTGGTTATACACAGGAGGATATCAAGTTTCTGCTGACGCCAATGGTTAAACACGGCATGGAGGGTACTGCCTCCATGGGTGCAGACAATCCACCGGCTGTACTCTCCGGCCGCGCGCGTCACCTCTCCAACTATTTCAAACAGAATTTTGCCCAGGTGACCAACCCGCCGATCGACCCGATCCGCGAGGAGATCGTGATGTCGCTGGTGACGCTGATCGGCCCGCGTCCGAATCTGCTGGGAGAGAGCAACGACTGCTCAAACATGCGCCTCGAAGCCAGCCAGCCGGTATTGACCAACGAAGATCTCGGGCGCATACGCCACATCAATGACATTGCCGGTGATGCCTTTCGCACCAAAACCCTGGATATCACTTACGACGCCAATGAAGGCCCGGCCGGTATCAAGGCAGCGCTTGATGCACTGTGCGAACTCGCCGAACAGAATGTACTGGGGAAATACAATATCCTGATCCTCTCTGACAGGGGTGTTTCGCGGGAGCGCATTGCCATTCCCGCCCTGCTGGCCACGTCAGCCGTGCA
>DAOUQU010000067.1 GCA_030625445.1 Gammaproteobacteria bacterium | reverse complement strand
TCATCGACTGATTGGGTCACACCCGCCATTGCCGGCGCAACAATCAGCATGAAAATAATTGAACAAAAGTGGATATAAGATATCCGGAAAAACATCAGCCACCAATGCCATCTTTGGCGACGCCTGAATCAATCGCAGCCTGCATCACTGCCGGCGCCACATGCTCTCTGAGGCGCTCATCCAGAGGTTTTGGAATGATGTAGTCCGGACCATAAGCCAGTGACTCAAGCCCGTAAGCATCAAGAACCTGCTGCGGCACAGCTTCATGGGTGAGATCTTTGAGTGCATTCACCGCTGCAATCTGCATGGCGTCATTGATGCAGCAGGCGCGGGCATCGAGTGCGCCGCGGAAGATAAAGGGAAAACCCAGCACATTGTTAACCTGGTTGGGATAATCGCTGCGTCCGGTCGCCATGATCAGATCATCACGCACCCCGGCGGCAATTTCAGGGCGAATTTCAGGGACCGGATTGGAGAGCGCAAACACAATCGGCTTCGGCGCCATGCTCGCCAGCATCTCCGGCGTAATCAATTCCGGACCAGAGACCCCGATGACAACATCGGCGCCATCCATCGCCTCAGCAAGGGTGCGCCTGTCAGTATCCGCAGCAACACCCCATTTGTAGGGATTGAGATCCTGGCGGCCAGTGTGAATCACACCTTCACGATCGATCGCGAGGATATTGTCACGATGAGCGCCCATCGAACAGAGCAGACGAATCGAGGCTATTCCTGCAGCTCCAGCACCAATCACGACAATACGCGCATTTTCGAGTGTTTTTCCCTGCAGTTCAAGCGCATTCAGCAGTCCTGCGGCAATAATGATTGCAGTGCCATGCTGGTCATCATGAAATACCGGGATATCAAGTTGTTCGATGAGCGCCTGTTCAATCTCGAAGCAGTGCGGGGCGGCGATATCCTCCAGATTGATGCCGCCAAAGGTTGGCGCAATGCGCATCACCGTTTCGATAAACTCCTGCGGATGCTCGGCATCGACTTCAATATCAAACACATCGATATCGGCAAAATGCTTGAACAGCAGCGCCTTGCCTTCCATCACCGGTTTGCCGGCCAGTGCGCCGGTATTTCCCAGTCCAAGCACCGCCGTGCCGTCAGTGATAACAGCCACCAGATTGCCTTTACCGGTGTAGAGGTAGGCATCTTCAGGGTTGTCTGCAATGCGGCGCACCGGCTCCGCGACACCCGGTGTATAGGCCAGCGCCAGGTCACTTTGCGTCTCCGCCGGTTTGGTCAGAGCGATAGCCAATTTTCCCGGTACGGGTTTGGCATGGTATTCCAGTGCAGCCTGGTTAATGGCATGATCCGCATCCTGTTTACTCATATCAATCTACCCTACTCTAACCCAATAATTTCTGAATAAAAAAAGGCGCCTCTGGAGGCGCCTTGTGCACGTTGACGAAGTACAGATCAACGACTGTAGCGTTTGCGGAACCTGTCAACACGCCCACCGCTATCAACAACTTTCTGCTGTCCGGTATAAAAGGGGTGACATGCGGAACAGATATCCACATCCATCTCGCCACTTGTATCTGTAGAGGCAGTCTCAAAGCTGTTACCACAACGACAGGTCACTTTGATCGCCTTGTATTCAGGATGTATATCTGCTTTCATCGCATTAATACCAAAAGGAATTTTATCAAGAGGCGGAATTCTACAGAAATTAGCTGCAATGCGCAAATCAGAAATCAACAAATCAAGGATTTACAGCTCTATGGGCTACGACAGAAAATCTAGAAAAAATCCAGTATAAAGCCACTGGCATCTGTAGCGCTGCTTTTCATGACAAAACTGATAGCATGCTCCTCATCCGGGGCCATTTGACTTCTAACTTCGGATGCAGGCAGGTAGTCCCGTGCGTGAAACTGATTTCTCGCCTGGATCACCCCTTTGGTGTCAGTCAGGGAGACTTCAATCAGTGGAAACGGCTGTCGATGGGAGGCATGATTCATCAAACCCAGCTGCAATCGATAGAGTCCCTTTTGCCTCTCAATATCCGTGAAAACCCTGTTTGTCAGACCGATCATCTCAGGGTGACGTATCTGCGGCGGGGTATAACCCAGGCTTTTGAAAGCAGAAGCAATAAAGCCAATCTCAACAGCCTGATCACGATAGAGATAGAGAGTCTGGGCCATCAACAGCAGCAGCATCACAACCACTCCTGCCGAAAAGACTCCGGATGCGCGACTTTTTATTGCAGATCCCGTATCTGATGATGCAAGCAAACGCAGTTCCAGCACCTCTTTTTCCAGTTCATGCTGATCAATAACGGGCGAACCGGAAGCGATCACTGCCTTACCTTTGCTTCGCACTCTCACAGAGTTTCGGGCTTTGATTTTCATTGTATTTCAGCTCACCACACCCTGGCACGCGTGACCTAAACGTAAGTCAGCCACCCCTCGTGCGCGGCGCTGCGCCCATGCACCGCATCAAAATAGAGGCTTTGCAGCTGCTGTGTTACCGGCCCGCGGAAACCGGCGCCACCGCGAAAACCGATTCCGATAGCGCGCCCATCCAGCTCACGGATTGGCGTCACCTCAGCTGCAGTGCCGGTAAAGAAAGCCTCGTCGGCAATGTAGACTTCATCCCTGGTGATGCGTTTCTCGACAACTTTATAACCAAGCTCATCCGCCAGCTGCATGATGGTGCGGCGGGTAATGCCATCCAGTGCCGATGTCAGGTCCGGGCTATAGATTACGCCGTCCCGCACGATGAAAATATTTTCACCGCTGCCCTCCATGACATAACCCTCGGCATCCAGCAGCAGGGCTTCGTCATAGCCTGTGTCAATGGCCTCCTGCAGTGCCAGCATCGAATTAATGTAGTTGCCGTTTGCCTTGGCGCGGCACATGGTGATATTGACATGATGGCGCGTGAAAGAGGAGGTGCGAATACGGATTCCCTGGGCAAGTGCTTCATCACCAAGATAGGCTCCCCACTCCCACGCTGCAACCATGACATGCACCTTGAGGTTGTCAGCGCGAATCCCCATCCCCTCGGAACCATAGAAAGCCATGGGGCGAAGATAGGCGGAGTCAAGGTTGTTTTCCCTGACGGAGTCAAGCTGCGCCTGATTCAGGGTGTCGGCATCAAACGGAATCTTCATTCTCAGAATATGCGCCGAGCGGAAAAGGCGATCTGTATGATCCTGCAGCCGGAAAATGGCCGTCCCTTTCTCTGCATGATAGGCGCGCACGCCCTCAAACACACCCATGCCGTAATGCAGCGTGTGGGTTAATACATGAACCTTGGCTTCACGCCAGGGAACCATCTCGCCATCGAGCCAGATTACACCGTCACGGTCTGACATGGTGGTCATCGAACTTACCTCTTTGTAAAATATTAGTGCAGGGCAGAATATTATACTGAAACTTTGAACGATTGGCTTAACTCCTGCGCAACGTCTCAATAACTCTGCAGATTGTTTTCAAACAGCAATCACTGATACGCTGATTCAATCATCTCGCGTGTCAGGATACCGTAAATATGATGAATTCCCGGTGCTGTCTGACGTTGAACATAAAGCGCATCCAGCGATGACTGATCAAGAATTTCCCGCGCCTCAAGCAGTGTCGAGCGGATATGCACTGCATGAATTTCAAGGCGCTTTCCCGGGATGCCCATCAGGTCAATGGTTCGTTTATCTTCATCCTTATCTTCATGCTCCCGCTCTATATAGTTGGCCAGATCCACTGCCTGCAGCAGAGCGATCGGAGACTCCTCGCCGTTAATCAATATCCACACCGGCCTGGCCTCCAGCACGGCTGCCGCCCGGTTTTGATCAATGATCGCGTCGCTGCGCACAAAGGATTTACTCATGGCGCTGGCAACGCCTATGCTACGCAGAGCAACATGCACAGGACTGACAGTGTAATCCATGCCGCTCGCCTTGAGCATGGTAATAAAGAGAGACTCTTTGCCAAACAGCTCGCTGGATGTCAGCGACGCAATAACAACAACGACCATGCCCGGCATGATGATTCCCGGACTGTAAGTCAACTCCATCATGGTAACCAGAGCAGCCAGAGGCGCCTGCAGACTGGCCCCCATCATTGCCCCCATACCCAGCAGCGCAAAAAAACCGGTATGCTCATGAAAACCGGCCAGCACGCTCAACTGACTGAAAAGACTACCAAGCATTGCCCCCATAAAGAGTGACGGACCTATCATCCCTCCCGGAATGCCCAGTCCGATACAGGCGGAAGTTGCAACCAGCTTGCCGATCACCAGCAGAGCCAGCAGCGACAGTCCAATGCCGCCCGCCAATGCATGGTCAACGCTGTCATAACCGATACCCATCACCTGCGGCAGCAGCAGACCGAAGAGCGAGGCGGTCAGAGTCGCCAGCAGCAGCCGCTGCCAGTGCTGCAAGACTCTGGCATGATGTGCGATCGTCTGCACCATGTGGATGAAGCCAGCTGAAAGCATACCGGCAGCGATCCCCAGCAACAGGATAATAAAAACCCCCGTCAGATCACTCAGTCTCATTGCCGGAACATCAAATGCAGGCGCGTTCCCAAACACGGCAACAGAGATCAGTGTGGCGCTGGCTGCAGCAAGAATTACCGGGATAAAGCTGGCCAGCGTGTACTCCAGCATCACCACTTCCAGCGCAAATATCACACCTGCAAGGGGTGTATTGAAGGAGGCTGCAATTCCAGCTGCGGTACCGCATCCCACCAGCGTGCGAATACTATTGTTCGGCAGTGACAGCCACTGCCCCATGAGACTGCTGCCGGCAGCACCAAGATAGACGTGCGGCCCCTCGCGGCCAACAGAGAAACCGCCGATGATTGCTGCAGCGGCGCCAAAAAACTGCAGTAGAAAACCGCGAAGTTTCAGATATCCCTGATGATATGCCATGCGCTCCATCACGCGCGCCACACCAAGCACGTAAATGCCCTTGCCGCCCCATCGAAAAATGGCAATCAGGATCAATCCGCCCGCAAGCGGCAGCAGCATGCGCGCCTGCCAGCCAAGCGCTTCGAAATTTTCGCTCTCTCCACCGGGGAAAAGTGCAGCCTGGCTCTCTTCAACCAGCAAGCGAAATGCTACGATAACCAGACCGGAGAGCACACCGGCCGCACAGCCAAGCAGGGCAAGCGGGAAAAGCGCATCCTGTTTTGCCAACTGCAACTGGAACCTCTCCAGATTGCTGCGCCACCAGCGAGCGATCAAATTTCTCCTCCTGTGAATAACTGAGCTGTTATTCAGCTATTGCTTCACGCGCATGATGAGACTCTCAATGCCACTCTTTTTCAATCTTTTATGCAGGCTATACGCCTGTTCGCGGCTATAGGGTCCGCTGCGCACACGGTAGTAGGCCTTGTCGTTAATCGTGACTTTTTCAATGCGCGTAGTAATCCCCTTCAAGGCCGAACTTGCCATCATGCGTTCGGCATCAGTGCGTGAACGGAAGGAGGCAAGCTGCATCTGAAAAAGGCTTTTCGCATCTGTTTCGAGCGGTTTCACCACAGTTTCCGGCGCCTTGTCGAGCGGTGCTTCAGTTGCTTTTTCTGCCGTGACTGCAGCCGGCTTCGATGCTACCGGTCGCAACGAATCAGGCTGTACCTCCACCTCCCTGTCTGGAAGCACGTTGTAGAAGTCAAACTGGTGCAACGCCACTTCAGGCTGCTGTTGTGATTGTGGTTGCGTTTTCTGGCCGGCAACTTTTTGTGGCTCCACAGCCTGCTGCTGTCTCTCCGCATCTTTCAGTTGCGCTTCCGCTGCCTGACTATTCGCCTGATAATCCTTTACCCACATTATTCCCATCACCAGCGCACCCAACAGCACTCCACTGGCAAACCAAACCCATCCGGGCAGAGGTTCCGAACGACGCTTCTCCCGGCGCTGCTGGCGGGAGGTTTTTTCCTGGATAGGACGCCGCACATAGGATTTGTAATCTGTTGCCATTACATACTCTCAGGCGCAGAGACGCCCAGTAATCCGAGACCGTTTTTCAGCACCTGTCGTATGCAGAGAACAAGCTTGATGCGCGCATCACGCAGCGAATCATCATCGACGAGGAAGGGGTGGGCGTTGTAGTAGGCATGAAAATCGTTAGCCAGATCCCGCACGTAGTGGCACAACTGATGCGGCTCATGTTTCATCGCCGCTGATAGAACCACTTCAGGATAGCGGGATAGAGTCGTCAGCAGCGTCTGTTCATGTGAAGTTGTCAGCAGCTCCAGATTTTTTTCCCCCGGTGTCGGAGTCACATCCAGCTGTTTCTCCTGTGCCTGACGCAACACCGCGCAGATGCGCGCATGCGCATACTGCACATAGTAGACCGGATTATCCGAAGATTGCGATTTAGCCAGCTCCAGATCAAAATCGAGGTGCTGCTCCGCCTTGCGCATCACATAGAAGAAGCGCGCCGCATCGCGGCCAACCTCCTTGCGCAGCTGACGAATAGTGACAAACTCACCCGAACGGGTCGACATCTGCACTTTTTCACCGCCACGATAGAGGTTCGCAAACTGCACCAGCATCACTTCCAGCTGCTCGGGATCGCGTCCCAACGCCTGCAACGAGCCTTTGATACGGGGAACATAGCCGTGATGATCAGCACCCCAGACATCGATCACGCGATCGAAACCACGCTCAAATTTTTCCATGTGGTAGGCGATATCAGAGGCGAAATAGGTCGTCTGGCCATTGTCACGCACCACCACCCTATCCTTCTCATCACCAAAATCGGAGGAACGAAACCATAAAGCGCCGCTCTTCTCATAGATATGACCGCCCTGCTGCAGCTGTTCGATAGCGCGACTCACCGCACCGGACTCAACCAGCGAGCGTTCCGAAAACCAGCTCTGGTAGCAGATGCCGAACTTTTCCAGATCGTCACGAATATCATCGAGAATGACCGTCAGCGCCTGCTGAAAAATGACTTCATAATCGTTGCTGCCGAGAAGAATCTTGGCCTTGAGAATCAGCGCATCGATATGTGCCTCTTTATCACCGCCAGCGGGCTCATCTGCACAAACTCCTTCGAACACGGTTGCTACAGGGTGTCGATACTCGTCACCATGTTCACGATGCAGCGCAGCTGCGATATCCCAGACATAATCCCCCTTGTAGCCGTTGGCCGGAAAAATCAGCTCCTCGCCCGCCAGCTCCAGGTAGCGCAGCCACACCGAAGCCGCCAGGATGTCCATCTGGCGTCCGGCATCATTGACATAGTATTCACTATGCACATCAAAACCGACCGCCTGCAGCAGGTTGGCGACGGTTGCCCCGATAGCGGCGCCGCGGCCATGTCCCACATGTAGAGGGCCGGTCGGATTAGCCGAGACAAATTCAACCTGCACCCTTTTCCCGGAACCCGCATCGGAACGGCCAAACTCATCACCCTGCTGCAATATCTGCGGCACGATCTGGAAGCCGGCCGAGGCTGCAAGATAGAAGTTGATGAATCCAGGCCCTGCAATTTCAACTTTTTCAATTAGCGTGGAGTCAGGGAGGGATGCAATGATCTTCTCCGCGAGGTCACGCGGACTGCTTTTCGCCTGCTTGCACAGCACCATCGCCACATTGGAGGCAAAATCCCCGTGACCGGAGTCGCGGGTACGTTCCACCATCGCTTCGACTTGGAGATCAGGGGGCAGCACTGCCTCGCTCTTCAGCTGATCAAGCGCCTGCTGAATCAATTTCTGGATTTT
>DAOUQU010000359.1 GCA_030625445.1 Gammaproteobacteria bacterium | reverse complement strand
CGCTGGCTGCGCAAGGGTGCTGTGAAGAAAAAGGCGCCTGACAGCGGCGGCGCCTGGGGAGAGATCGTGCAGCATATCTATCGCCGCCAGCTTGCTGCTGCAAAGAGTAAAAAACGCCTCTCAAGCATGCTTACGCGTTTTAATACCACGATTTCTGCTTTGCCGGATGCAACGGTTATCCTCAACCCCTCTTTTGAGATCGAGTGGGCCAACAAGGCGGCGCGTGAAGTGCTGGGGATCGACAGGAGACGTGATATTGGTCAAAGGATCGACAATCTGATCCGTAATCCCGATTTCCATCGCCTGCTGAATAAAAAACGCAACAAAAAACAAAAAAACCTGGAGATGCCGTCTTCCCTCAATCCGGCTGACACCATCAGTGTGCGGCTCGTTCGCTATGGCAAGGGGAGCGATCAATACCTGCTTCTGGCGCGTGATATCAGTGAACGCATCGAGGCGCAAAAAACACGCAAGGCGTTTATCGCCAATGCATCGCATGAACTGCGCACCCCGCTGACTGTGATTTCAGGCTATCTGGAGATTATGCAATCAGCGCCTGAACTCTGTGAGGAGATGCAGGAACCGGTAAGAGCGGCTGCTGAACAGGCGCATCGAATGCAGCAAATCATTACCCACCTGCTTGAGCTTTCCCGTCTTGAATCAGCAGAGCTGGCGGAGAGTGAAGGAGAGCGGGTTGATGTG
This sequence comes from Gammaproteobacteria bacterium, assembly GCA_030625445.1. Taxonomy (GTDB): domain Bacteria; phylum Pseudomonadota; class Gammaproteobacteria; order Chromatiales; family Chromatiaceae; genus Sva-25. The sequence continues at coordinate 1,311 of DAOUQU010000359.1, read as the reverse complement.
CCGGAGATTTTGAGCAATATCAGCAACACTTTTTCACTCGCCGGAGATGACGGCTCTCACATGATCAATCTCGATGTAGATCCTGTACTTCATCTCCTTGCCAAAGAGGAGGAGGTGCATAGCGTGTGCCTTAATCTCATCAACAATGCAGTCAAATATACGCCGCTCGGGAGCACCGTTGATGTTCGCTGGTATCAAAACAGCATGGGGCAGGCCTGTCTGGATGTCGAGGATGATGGCTACGGGATTGCCCCCGAGCATCTTGCCCACGTTACAGAGCGTTTCTATCGCATTGACGACGGGCGTTCCAGTGAGACAGGCGGCACTGGTCTGGGTCTTGCAATCGTCAAGCATATCCTGACCCGTCACGGCGGCTGGCTGTGGGTTGATAGTACGCTTGGCGAAGGTGCAACTTTCAGGGCCTGTTTTCCGAAGAGCAGGGTTCTCTCCTGAAAAAAAGTTGGCAGTTATCAGTATGCAGTTTGCAGTAAAAACATCAAAACAAAGTTTGCAGTTGTCAATGACCTGATTAGATTTCTGCCAACTGCCAACAATCTTCTTCGTTGTCATAAAAGGTTCATACTCCTGTCATAAACTGGTCACACTCAAATTTCATACTGTTCCTCGTAATTTTACTGACAGGAAATCCAAACTAATGAAAAAGCTTGTTTTATCTGCTGCTGTTGCAGCACTCAGCATAAATGCCGTGCAGGCGGCCGGGCGTGACACGATTAGTGTCATGGGATCATCGACTGTTTATCCATTTGCAACCGTTGTGGCAGAGCGCTTTGGCAAGGGAACAGACTTCAAGACACCCAAAATCGAGTCGACTGGCACCGGCGGGGGCATGAAGCTATTCTGCGCTGGCGACGGTATCGATACTCCCGATATGACCAATGCTTCACGCCGTATCAAGAAGAGTGAGTTCGAGATGTGTCAAAAAAATGGCGTCGCTGGAATCACCGAAGTGATGATTGGCTATGACGGCATTGTGATCGCCAGCTCTAAGAAAGCCGAGGTAATGAAACTGTCGCTCAAGGATATCTATCTTGCACTGGCGAAAGATGTTCCCGCCAAAGATGGCAGCGAGAAACTGGTGGCTAACCCCTACAAAACCTGGAAAGATGTGAATCCAGCGCTGCCGGCAAATAAGATTGAGGTGCTGGGGCCTCCACCAACATCCGGCACCCGCGACGCCTTTGCCGAACTTGCACTCGAAGGCGGCTGCAAGAAGATCGACTGGATCAAGGCGATGAAGAAGAAGGACAAGAAGCTCTACAAGGCGGTTTGTCACTCTGTGCGTGAGGATGG
>DAOUQU010000391.1 GCA_030625445.1 Gammaproteobacteria bacterium | reverse complement strand
CGCACCTGCTGATTTGCGGTGAATTACCCTCTGAGGAGAAGCTCGCTGAATTTCAGGCAACGATTCACGAGCACATGATGATCAATGAGTCGCTGACCAAATTCTTTCAGGGTTTTCGCTACGACTCGCATCCGATGGCGATGATGGCCGGCGTGGTGGCGTCGCTCTCCGCCTTCTACCATGACACCCTCGATATCAACAATCCCGAACACCGCGCAGATGCAGCCCAGCGCATGATTGCCAAGGTCGCTACGATTGCAGCGGCTTCCTACAAGCGCAACATCGGCGAACCTTTCATGTATCCGCAGAATAACTTGCACTACTGTGATAATCTGCTGCACATGATGTTCGCCACGCCCTGCGGTCCTTATGAGAGTGACCCGATTGCTGTACGTGCACTGAATATTCTCTTTATCCTGCATGCGGACCATGAGCAGAATGCAAGCACCTCGACCGTGCGGCTTGCCGCCAGTTCCGGAGCCAATCCCTACGCCTGTATCGCAGCAGGTGTCACCTCCCTGTGGGGGCCGGCTCACGGTGGAGCCAACGAGGCGGTGCTGAAGCAGCTCGATGAGATCGGCAGCAGCAGCAATATCCCCAAATATATCGCCCGCGCCAAGGATAAGGACGATCCGTTTCGACTCATGGGCTTCGGCCACAGGGTCTACAAGAACTACGATCCCCGCGCCAAGATTATCCGCCAGGTTGCCCACGAAGTGCTGGAGACTTATCAGGGCAAGGACAGTCGCATGTTTGATCTTGCCCTTGAACTCGAAGAGATAGCGCTCAAGGATGAATACTTCGTCGAGCGCAAGCTCTATCCCAACGTCGATTTCTACTCAGGTATGATCTACCATGCGCTGGGCATACCGCGCAACATGCTGACGGTGATGTTTGCCGTGGCCAGGACGGCCGGCTGGGTATCGCACTGGATGGAGATGATGAGTGATCCTGTCAAGCGCATCGGCCGTCCCCGCCAGGTCTATGACGGCGCGGTCAAACGTGAATTTGTGCCGATGGACCAGCGCTAAAATTTGTTAACCACGGAACACACGGACAACACGGAATTTTATTTGATCTTTTCCGAGCCTCTTGCAAAACTCCGTCATTCCGGCATGTTTTTAGCCGGAATCCATTTTCTCGATCTGTAAGTGGTCGATTCTATAGATTCCGGCCTTCGCCGGAATGACGAATTTGCCTCGTTCCCACGCTCCTGCGTGGGAACGGTCTTGTGGCCGCGAGATGACAAGTGGGCTGTTTCCGTATTCCGCCGGTCTTGTGGCGGTACAATTATGTTCTTCTGCCAACTGAAGACTGCCTACTGCCAACTTCTTCCCCAACCATTTTCTGCAACGATTCCATATCAACCCCCCTCTCCGTCTTTCCTGTTACCGGATCAATCGGTGGATGGCGGCGTTCGTCTGGCTGCAGCACGATCAGCACATACTCGGTGTCGTCAAAGTTGATGCGAAAAGCGGGGCGGCTCTCCTCTCTGCCGCGTTGAAAACTCAATTTGACATCCAGGCTTTCAAAATTTGCGCTGAGGTCCATCAGGCTGAACAGCACATCCTTGGCTGAATCGGCATAAAGATAGAGTGTGACGGTGGCAAACCGAACGGCGATTCCACGCGAGAGCGTGCCGCTGAGATGCGGTTGAAACGCCGACAACAGTTGCATCAGTTTCAGTGACTTCGTCTGCAACTGCTGTAAATCGTTGCGCTGAGGATGAAATAACTCCAGGTATTCAGTCAGAGAAGCTTCGATTTGCGCGAAATCGGGTAGATTCCGCTCACC
>DAOUQU010000048.1 GCA_030625445.1 Gammaproteobacteria bacterium | reverse complement strand
AACTCAAGCCGGGTGACATTCCTGCGCATGTGCGCGATGCGGCGATTCGCAAGATGGCGGAGATCTACTTCCCGCCGAACAGCGTGATGGTGACGGGTTACGGTTTCGATATGCTCTACGCCGGTCCGCGTGAAGCTGTATTGCATGCCTACTTTCGTCAAAATATGGGCGCCAGCCATTTTATTATTGGTCGCGACCATGCCGGCGTTGGTGACTACTATGGTGATTTTGACGCCCAAACCATTTTTGATGACGAGGTTCCCGAAGGCGCAATGGAGATAGAGATCTTCCGCGCCGACCATGCCGCATACTCCAAGAAGCTCAAGAGAGTCGTGATGATGCGCGATGCGCCGGATCATTCCAAGGAGGACTTCGTGCTGCTCTCCGGCACCAAGGTTCGCGAAATGCTGGGACAGGGAATTGCGCCACCACCGGAATTCTCCCGTGATGAAGTTGCGAAAATCCTCATGGATTACTATCAATCACTGGATGATTAAATCGTGATCAGGTGGTAACGAAAAGCCCGCTTTTGAGCGGGCTTTTTTATTGAGGTTTTAGGTTTTAAGTTTTAGGTGGCAATCAGAATCTCCTCATCTCATATCAACAGCTTCCCACCGGTGATCGGAGAAAACCCGCATACCCTGATTCTGGGATCCATGCCGGGCAAGGCTTCACTCGAGGCACAGCAATATTACGCCTGGCCGCATAATGCATTCTGGCCGATCATGGCCGAGCTCTATGGGTTTGATGTGAGCCTGGAGTACTTCCTGCGGCTGCAGCGGCTTGCCTCGTGCGGCATTCTATTATGGGATGTGCTCAAGCAGTGTGAGCGCAGCGGCAGCAGTCTTGACAGCGCCATTGACCCGCTGACAGAGGTCCCTAATGATATTCCACGGTTATTATCCGCGCAGCCGACAATCCATACTCTCTGTTTCAATGGCGGCAAGGCGTGGAGCAGTTTCCGCCGCCACCTGCTGGCGCAAATCAATGATCCGCAAAGCTACCAGTTTCATCAACTGCCATCGACCAGTCCTGCCAATGCACGTATGAACTATGAGCAAAAGTACGCGGCATGGAAGCAGATATTGAAAGCTTGACTGCCGAGGTTGAAATTGTATCGGTGGAACTCCATATAATAAGTTATAATTGTTATGTATTTACCACAATATTCTATTTATGCATCTAACACTTCTCAAAAGCAAATTGCACCGTGCAACGGTTACCCATGCCGAGGTTGACTACGAAGGCTCCTGTGCAATTGATCGCAATCTGCTGGATGCGGCAATCATTCTTCCCTACGAGCAGATCGAAATATATAACGTTACAAACGGTGAGAGGTTTACGACCTATGCTATTGAAGCAGAAAGAGAATCTGGCGTGATTTCTGTCAATGGCGCGGCGGCGCATCGCGCCTCGCCGGGCGATTTGATTATCATCTGCACCTATGCAGGGCTTGATCACTCTGAAGCGGCAATCTTTCATCCAACACTGGTGTATCTCGATGAACAGAATCATATCAAAAGAATATCAGAGCGCATTGCCATGCAGGTTGCCTGATAGCATGCAATCCTCATTATTTTCGCGGATCCTGATTGCTCTTCTGCCGCTGTTTATCAGCGGTAGTCTGCTGGCTAATGTCAATGTGCCAAAAGAGGTTCCGCTGTCAGAGCTGAATCCATCCCTGACTCACCAGAAGGCGGTTTTGCTGACGACCAGGGTGATGCAGCGCTATCACTACAAGAAGCACAAACTGGATAACAGCTTCTCAAAAGAGATCCTGCAGAAATATCTGGAGATGCTTGACCCGAATAAAAGCTTTTTTATTAAAAGCGATATCAAAGAGTTTGAGCGTCTCTACAATAAGCGCCTGGATGATGACATCAAAAACGCGCGGCTGGATGCCTCGTTCGTGATCTTTAAACGTTTTCGCGAGCGCGTCGATCAGCGTATGAACAAGGCGGTGGAACTGGTCAATTACCCGTTTGATTTTACTCTCGATGAGAAGTATCTCATTGACAGGAAAGATGCGAAGTGGGCTTCCAGTCAAAGAGCGCTGGATAACCTGTGGCGCAAGCGTATCAAGAATGACACCCTGGCGCTGCATCTGATGGATAAAGACGACGAGGAGATCAGGGAGAAATTGACCAAGCGTTATGAAGGCACGCAGCGCCGCACACATCAGATGAGCGCAGACGATGTTTTTCAAACCTTCATGAATGCCTACACAGGTGCGCTTGAGCCGCATACCGGTTATATGTTGCCGCATAATGCAGAAAATTTTGACATTACCATGCGCCTCTCACTGCAGGGTATTGGCGCCGTGCTGAAAAGTGACAATGAATACACCTCGATACAGAGTGTCGTCCCCGGCGGTCCTGCGGATAAGTCCGGTCAGCTTCATGCCGGTGACAAGGTGATTGGTGTCGCGCAGGGAAAGAGTGGTGAAATGGTGGATGTCATTGGCTGGCGTCTGCAGAATGTGGTTGAAAAAATCCGTGGAGAGAAGGGCAGCACTGTGCGTCTCAATATTATTCTGAAAAAGAGCGGCAGCAGTGAAATTACCAAAGAGATCGTTCTGGTGCGCGACAAGATCAAGCTCGAGGAGCAGGCGGTCAAATCGTCTGTGATCGAAAACCTCGGCAGCATGCACGGAAAGAAGATCGGCGTGATCGATGTGCCAACCTTTTACCGTGATTTTCAGGGCGCTTCATCAGGCAGCAAAAACTTTCGCAGCACCACTCGCGATGTGCGTAAAGCGCTGAAAGAGCTAAAGAAGAAGGGGGTCGATGGCATCGTCATCGACTTGCGTGACAATGGCGGCGGCTCGTTGACTGAAGCGACCGAGTTGACCGGATTATTCATTAAATCAGGGCCCATCGTGCAGGTGCGTGACTACAGCGGTGGCATCGAGGCGGAAACAGATCCTGATCCGGCGATTGTCTACAGCGGCCCGCTGGCGGTCATGGTGAACCGTAATAGCGCATCGGCCTCTGAGATCTTTTCCGCTGCCATCCAGGATTACGGACGCGGCATCATCATTGGCGAACCAACCTTCGGCAAGGGGACTGTGCAGCAGCTCATCGACTTGAGTAACTACGTCTCCAGCGGCAAGGAGATGGGGCGCCTGCGACTCACCATCGCACAGTTTTTCCGGGTCAACGGCGGCAGCACACAGCACAAGGGAGTGACGCCGGATATCAGCTTTCCAACCATCATGGATGCCGATTATGGTGAACGCTCCTACGACAATGCATTGCCCTGGTCAAAAATAAAAGCGGCAGACTACTCAGGCTGGAAAACCGCCAGGCTTGACAAGGCAGAATCGAGCCATAAAAAGCGTATCAAAAAGGATAGTGGTTTCATCTATCTGCAGGGCCAGGCAAAGCTCTTCCATAATCTCAAAAATGAGAAAAGCGTCTCACTCAACGAGCACGAGCGTAAAGCCGGGTGGGCTAAAAAAGATGACCAGCGCCGTGCACTACGCAATGCATACAGGCATTCGATCGACCTCTCTCCGCTTAGCAAGAGTGAAGAGGAAGACGAGGATCTGACAGAGAAGATCGAAAAGGAGGAGAAGATCGATGAGATTGAACGCAATGAAGCCGCCAGGATTCTAGCCGATGTCATCTATCAGCAGTCTCAACCGGTCGTGCGCGCAGCGCAGTCTGTACAGCATCATTCGATACTGGATTTGTAATCTTCTCTTTTTTTAACCACCGATTCACACAGATAAACACAGATTAAAAGATGTAATAATATCTGTGCGTATCCGTGTTCATCCGTGGTTAAATATTCATAACAGTCGCGTCTTCACTATCATGCATGACGACAACTACTGGATGCAGCAGGCGCTAAAACTTGCGGTGAAGGCTGAATCACTGGGCGAAGTTCCTGTTGGTGCCCTCATCGTGATCGATGATGAAGTGATTGCCGAAGGCTATAACAATCCCATCACGACTCATGATCCAACCTCTCATGCAGAAATCGAGGCAATACGTGCTGCCGGCCAGTCGCTGAAAAATTACAGACTCTCCCGGGCAACGCTCTACGTGACGCTGGAACCCTGCGTGATGTGTGCGGGAGCAATCATTCATGCGCGCATCGACAGGCTGGTGTATGGCGCAAGTGATCCCAAAGCAGGCGCCGCAGGAAGCATCTTCGACCTGTTGCCGCCCGACCATCGTTTCAATCACAAGTTGGAAGTTACACCGGGTGTCATGTCGCAGCAGTGCTCGGCGCAATTGAGCAATTTTTTCAAACGCCGCAGAGCCGAGCACAAGGTAAAACAAAGTATGCAGTCGTCAGTTTGCAGTTTGCAGCAAAAGAAAAAGAAAGATTGCAGTTGGTAGCTGTCTGGCTAGACTCGTGCCAACTGCCAACTTACTGTACAGATGCAACAGGCGAGTTGATATTCCTGTTTCTGAAACTGGTATGCCATACCAGCAGATCATAGTAGATGAGAATGTTGTCGACATAGGTGACAGGCTCATCTCCACGCGCCTGGCCATATTTGAGTTTGCTGAAAAAACGCTCCTCTGCTAACAGAGGCAGTCGCTGGCGAACATCAGGCCAGCTGTCGGCATCGCCTCCCAGTACTCTTGTCATCAAGCGCGCATCGAAGACATGGCCCAGACCGACATTGTAGCTGGCAAGGATGAAGGATAAGCGGTCGGGCATGCTGATCTCTTCAGGTATCCGCTTTTCAAGAAACTTCAGGAAGCGTATAGCCCCTATGATGCTCTGTTTCGGATCTGTCCTGTCAGTGACCTTGAAAGTTTCTGCAGTCGCCTCTGTCAGCATCATCAACCCCTCGACTCCGGTGGGGGAGACGGCATCAGGATTGAGGTGCGACTCCTGGTAAGCGATCGCGGCCAGTAGTCGCCAGTCATAGTCATGTTGAGCCGCAATCTCCTGAAAAAGCAGTTCATACATAGGCAGGCGGTCAGCGATAAATGACCAGAAAGTGAGGCTCCGCGCAATCGTCATATTGTCAGCAACGGCATAGTAGCGGTCAATGCTGCGCTGAAGAAAACCATTGCCGCGAATTTTATCGAAAAAGCGGTTGATTTCTCTGTTGAGTGAGTCGTCTTTGGAGTGCGCGCTCAGCCACTGCAGCGGGCGCGGTTCATCAAGATCGAAAGCCACACGCATTTTCGGAAAATGACGCCGTTCGAAAGCGAAAAGATTGGAATCGGCAACCGTATAGTCCACCATCTCCACATCGAGCAGATACATGAGTTGTTCGAAATCGGTCTCGTCAGAGGCGGTCCAATCCAAAGTGAGATCACCTGACTGCTGCAGTTTCTGCAACAGAGCATCTTCAGGAGATCCGGAAGAGACCTCCAGAATCCCTGATGTCAGTTGTTCGATCGATACAGGCCGCACATGACCGCTGCGATAGAGCAGTTGAGACGTCACCTGCTGATAGACAGGCCCATGATTGAGTTTGCGGGCTGCATCCGGCGGTGTCGTTCCCATTGCCGCAAGATGGGCTTTACCATGGCGGAGTTTGGCGGCTATCTCTTTGCTGTCGCTGGAAAAGATAAATTCAGCTGAAACCCCAAGCTCTTTTGCAAAAGCAGACACCAGATCATATTCGAGACCGGCAGGGCCATTCGGACCGTCAAAATAGGTGGTTGCACTCTTTGTGGTGATGGTAATGAGACGACCATCATGCCTGATCTGTTCCAGGATCGTCAGTGGTTTTAACCACTTTGACTGCAGCAGATATCCAAGGAAAATTGCGGGCAGCAGTACTCCCAATAATGCCAGTAGCAGTACCCATCTCCCTGCCAGTGATACGCTGTTTGGCTTGTGGAAACCCATCAATCTCTCTGAAAATACCAGGTCGCTGATCATAGCACAGAGAGAAAAAAGGATGATGAACGTAATTGGGAGAAAATTTGAGTATCTGGGTAGAGGTCGCTGCTGTAAAATTACCTATTTCGCGATGAGTGTGTGATCATTAATAGTCAAAAAAATTATCAATTCCTGGTTTGCGGGGTCGATGAGGTTGGCCGGGGGCCGCTTGCCGGGCCTGTGGTTGCGGCAGCAGTCATCCTCGATCCACAGCGGCCCATCGAGGGATTGGCGGATTCTAAAAAACTGACGGAAAAAAAGCGCCGCCAGTTGTCGTTTGAAATCAGGGAGAGATCGCTTGCATGGTCTATTGCGCGTGCAGAGGTGGAGGAGATCGATGATCTCAATATTCTGCATGCTACCATGCTGGCGATGAAGCGCGCCGTTGATGCTCTTGAACTGCAGCCGCACAGGGCGCTGGTGGATGGAAATCGCCTTCCTGATCTCTCCTGTGATGCCGAGGCCGTTATCCGGGGAGATGCTATCCATCCCTGCATCGGTGCGGCCTCGATTATTGCAAAGGTTGCCAGGGACAGTGAAATGGTCGAGATGGAGAGCAAATATCCCGGCTATGGTTTTGACAGGCACAAGGGCTATCCGACGAAAATACACCTGCAGGCGCTGCAGCAACTGGGTGTCACGCCGATACACAGGCGTTCGTTTGCGCCTGTAAAGAAATTGATATATCCGACTGATTGATTTATTCCCCTCTTCCATGGGGAGAAGACCAGGGTGAGGGGATAATTTTGTGTTGTCATTACGAGCGCAGCGAAGCTTCCGCGTCCTGCTTACGCCCCTCACCTACATCCGTGTAGGCGAAGTAATCTCAAACAGATTGCCGCGTCGCTCCGCTCCTCGCAATGACTTGGATGATCTACTTTTCATTATCTATACCAGGAACCTGTTGAAGTGACGCCACGTTTCGTACATCTCTGTGTTCATAGCGAGTATTCGCTGCTCGACAGCATGGTGCGCATCAAACCGCTGCTCTCTGCTGTGTGTGAAGAGAAGATGGTGGCTGTAGCCAATACTGACCGCTCCAATCTCTTTTCGGTGGTCAAGTTTTACCGTGCAGCAACTGCAATAGGAATCAAGCCGATCATTGGCGTCGATGCGCTGGTGCGCAATGCAGATGATGTCAACAAGCCGCATCGACTACTGCTGCTGGTGCGCAACAGGGAGGGCTATCTGAACCTTACCCGGCTGGTGTCACGCAGTTACCGCGAGGGACAGCATCTCGGCATGGCGATGATGGAACGCGAGTGGTTCAAGGATAGCAGTGAAGGTTTGATTGCGATTGCGCCATCGCATGAGTCCGATGTCGGCCAGGCGTTGCTGGCTACGCGGGCTGATTTGGCCGGGGAGTTTGCGCATCAGTGGAGCAGCTATTTTCCCGGTGCCTTTTTCCTCGGTGTGAGCCGCACAGGCAGGGTTAACGAAGAGGATGCCCTGCATCTGCTGGTCGATTTTGCGCAGCAGCAGCAACTGCCTGTAGTTGCTCACAACGATGTGCGTTTTCTGAAACAGGAGGATTTCGAGGCCCATGAGGTGCGTGTTTGCATTCATGACGGCCGCACCCTTGACGACCCGCGTCGCCAGAAAATCTATACCGAACAGCAATACCTGCGCAGCGAAGAGGAGATGTGCGAACTTTTTGCTGATATCCCTGCTGCATTGCAAAACTCTGTTGAAATCGCCAGGTGCTGCAACCTCGAGCTGACCCTGGGAGAGAATGTTCTTCCGGAGTTTCCCGTCCCGCAGGGAATGACGACCGAGACATTTTTTACACAGGAGAGCCGTAAAGGATTGGCAAAGCGCCTGCAGGGCATTCTTGATGCCGATGCCGATGAGTATCAACAGCGCCTGCAGGAGTATGAAGAACGTTTGCAGTTCGAACTGGATGTCATTCTGCAGATGGGATTTCCCGGCTACTTCCTGATCGTTGCCGACTTCATCCAGTGGGCCAGGGATAATGCTATTCCGGTCGGGCCGGGGCGTGGTTCCGGCGCCGGTTCGCTGGTGGCCTATTCACTGAAGATAACCGACCTGGATCCCATCGAGCACGACCTGCTGTTTGAGCGTTTCCTGAACCCTGAACGGGTCTCCATGCCGGATTTCGATATCGACTTCTGCATGGAGGGCAGGGACCGGGTCATCGACTATGTGGCTCAAACCTACGGGCGCGACTCCGTGTCGCAAATCATCACCTACGGATCCATGGCCGCCAAGGCGGTGGTGCGTGATGTAGGAAGGGTGATGGGACACCCCTATGGTTTTGTTGATCGTATCGCCAAGGCTGTGCCTTTTGAGATCGGCATGACTCTGACCAAAGCGCTGGAGGAGAGCGCCGAGTTAAAGGAGTTGTATGAGGGGGACGAGGAGGTCGCCTCGCTGATCAAGATGGCGCTGAAGCTTGAGGGACTGGCGCGCAACGCCGGCAAGCATGCCGGAGGGGTGGTGATCTCGCCGACAGTGCTGACTGACTTCACAGCGCTCTATTGCGAGGCAGACGGTGCCAACCTGGTGACACAGTTCGATAAAAATGATGTTGAGGCTGTGGGATTGGTCAAATTTGACTTCCTGGGATTGCGTACACTCACGATCATCGACTGGGCATTGCACACCATCAATCGCCACCGCAAGCAGCAGGGAGAGCCGGCTGTCGATATCAATGCAATCCCGATGGATGACAGGGATGCGTTTGAATTGCTGCAGACAGGCAAGACCACGGCAGTATTTCAGCTTGAGTCGCGTGGTATGCAGGAGCTGATCTGCAAGCTCAAACCCGACAGTTTTGGTGATATGACAGCACTGGTTGCGCTCTATCGTCCCGGCCCCTTGCAGTCAGGCATGGTGGATGACTTCGTGCTGCGTAAACACGGTGCCGAGGTCGTCTATCCGCATCCCGATCTGGAACCGATTCTCGAACCCACCTACGGCATCATCCTCTACCAGGAGCAGGTGATGCAGATTGCCCAGGTGCTGGCTGGTTATACGCTGGGCGGCGCCGATATGCTGCGCCGCGCAATGGGCAAGAAGAAGGCGGAGGAGATGGCCAAGCAGCGCAGCATCTTCATGGAGGGTGCGCTCAAAAGGGGTGTCGAAGAGGAGACCGCTGAATCTATTTTCGACCTGATGGAGAAGTTTGCCGGCTACGGGTTCAATAAGTCGCATTCAGCCGCGTATGCATTGTTGTCTTATCAAACAGCCTGGCTAAAGGCGCATTTTCCGGCGGCATTTATAGCCGCGGCGTTGAGTTCTGAAATTGATGACACGGATAAGCTTCAGGTGCTAAAAGCCGATTGTGAAGGGCTTGGGCTGATAGTCGAGCCGCCGGACATCAATGATTCGGGCTACGTATTTGAAGTTCGAAGTGAT
>DAOUQU010000419.1 GCA_030625445.1 Gammaproteobacteria bacterium | reverse complement strand
GTTTACGGCGCCAAGGAGCTGGTTCCTGCTTTTGAAGTATTTGACGCCGTCTCCAGCGGCACCGCCGAGATCGGGCATGGCGCCGCCTATTACTGGAAGGGGAAAAATGCGGCTTTCCAGTTTTTCTCCACCGTCCCTTTTGGACTCACTGCCAACGAGATGAATGGCTGGCTCTACTACGGCGGCGGCATGGAGTTGTGGAAGGAGGCTTATGCGCCGTTCAAGGTCCTGCCTGCTGCTGCAGGCAACACCAGCGTTCAGATGGGCGGCTGGTTCAACAAGGAGATCAACAGCGTCGCCGATCTCAAGGGGCTTAAAATGCGCATCCCCGGACTTGGCGGAGAGGTGCTGAGACGCCTCGGCGGAACGCCTGTCAATCTTCCCGGCGGCGAACTCTTTACCGCCCTCTCATCAGGGACTATCGATGCCACTGAATGGGTCGGACCCTACAACGACCTGGCATTCGGCTTCTACAAGGCGGCCAAATACTACTACTATCCGGGTTTTCATGAACCGGGCACGACGCTCGAGGCCATTATCAACAAGGAGGCTTTTGAAAAGCTGCCGGCTGATCTGCAGTCGATCGTGATGAATGCCTGCAAGGTGGTGAATCTGGATATGATGTCGGAGTATACCGCGCGCAATCCCGGCGCAATGCAGACATTGCTGAACAAGCACAAGGTTGAACTGCGCATCTATCCTGAGGATGTGCTGCAGAAGCTGCGCAAGGCCTCTCATGAGGTTGTTGCCGAGCTGGCGAAAACAGATGATTTCAGCGCCAAAGTCTATGCCTCGTATCAGAAGTTTCTCAGTGATTCCATCGCCTTTGCCGCCGTATCCGATCTGGCTTACCAGAATGCGCGCACTGTACAATAGCGGGCAGCAGCATGCTGCGTAAAAAGAGGCTCTCTTGAATCTCACTCTGCCGCCGTTATCGCTCTATACTCACATCCCCTGGTGTGTGAAAAAATGCCCCTATTGTGATTTCAACTCCCATGCGCTGCCTGCCGATATCGATGCAGAGAGCAATGAAACCTCTTATATAGAAGCGCTTTTAAAGGATCTCACGACAGAGACCGCCTTGAGCTGCGATCGCGAGCTGGAAAGCATTTTCATCGGCGGCGGCACTCCCAGTCTCTTCAGCGCCACAGCCATCAGCCAACTGCTCGACGGGGTTCGCACGCTGATAGAGCTGAAACCCCGGGCCGAGATCACGCTGGAAGCAAACCCCGGTGCTGTTGATGCCGCTCATTTTGCCGGCTACCATCAGGCAGGCGTCAATCGCCTCTCCATCGGCGTGCAGAGCTTCAATGATGCGCATCTTCGCAACATCGGACGTATTCACAGCGCCCAACAGGCGCTGAACGCCTTTAAGCTGGCCTCGGAGGCTGGCTTTCACAGCATTAATCTCGATCTGATGTATGCTCTTCCCGGGCAATCTCTTGAGCAGGCGATGGATGATCTGAAACAGGCCATCGCCCTGAAACCACAACACCTCTCCTGGTATCAACTCACCATTGAAGCCAACACGCTCTTCAGCAGCCAACCGCCCGGCAGCCTGCCGTCTCATGAGAAAATAGCGGAGATA